>NZ_LGSU01001229.1 GCF_002260545.1 Hydrocoleum sp. CS-953
CTACTCCCGCTCCCCGCCCCATAATAGTAGTTAATAAAGAGACTTAATAATATGGCTATGATGACCCCAGGCAAAGTTGCCGAACTATTAAATGAGCCAGGTTGCGAACACAACCATCATAAAAAAGACGGACATAAAAAACAGAAAGGCTGTCAGCAACAAGCGTCACCCGGAGCAGCTCAAGGAGGTTGCGCTTTTGACGGAGCTAGCATTGCCCTCGTACCCATCACAGATGCAGCTCACCTAGTTCACGGGCCTTTAGGTTGCTCTGGTAACTCCTGGGGAACTCGTGGTAGTTTGTCCTCTAACTCCCATCTCTACAAAATGGGTTTCACCACTGACATGGGTGAAAATGACATTATCATGGGCGGTGAGAAAAAATTATTGAAGGCGATCGCTGAATTAAAAAAACGCTACCAACCTCCAGCGATATTTGTCTACGCTACCTGCGTTACTGCTTTAATTGGAGATGACTTAGAAACAGTTTGTAAAGTCGCTAGCAAAAAATTAGAAGTTCCGGTAATTCCTGTTAACTCTCCTGGTTTCATCGGTAGTAAAAATCTCGGCAACCGGGTTAGTGCAGAAGCATTAGTAGACCATGTAGTAGGTACAGCAGAACCAGAATTTACTACACCTTACGATATTAACCTCATCGGCGAATATAATATCGCTGGTGAAATGTGGGCAATGTTACCCCTGTTTGAAAAACTCGGCATTCGGGTATTGTCAAAAATTACAGGAGATGCTACCTACGAAGAAGTTTGTTACGCCCACCGTGCTAAACTCAACGTTATGATCTGCTCCAAAGCTATGATCAACATGGCACGGAAAATGGAGGAACAATATGGCATTCCTTACATTGAAGAATCATTTTATGGTGTTGCTGATATTAATAACTGCCTCAGAAATATAGCAGCTCAACTTGGTTATGATGACTTGAAAGAGCGGACAGAAAAACTCATCGCTGAAGAAACAGCAATTCTCGAAGAAATATTAGAACCCTATCGCCAACGTCTCAAAGGTAAAAGAGTTGTACTCTACACTGGTGGGGTGAAAAGTTGGTCTATTATTTCCGCAGCTAAAGATTTAGGTATGGATGTGGTTGCGACTAGCACCAAGAAAAGTACGGAAGAGGATAAAGCAAAAATTAAAAAGCTGCTTGGTAAAGAAGGTATTTTACTAGAAAAAGGTAATGCCGAAATTCTCTTGAAAGTTATTGCCGACACCAAAGCTGATATGCTCATTGCAGGTGGCCGTAACCAATATACCGCACTGAAAGCGAGAATACCATTTTTGCACATTAACCAAGAACGCCATCATCCCTACGCCGGATATCATGGGATGATCGAAATGGCAAAAGAATTAGACGAAGCTCTCCATAGTCCAGTTTGGGAACAGGTGAGACAACCGGCACCTTGGTTAGCGGAATGTCAGTTAGATGATGTCTTAGAGGTGGAAACTCTCCCCAGTCTGACTAATATTCCACCCGCAACAGTCAATATTCATAAAAACCCCTTATCCACAAATCCTCTGAAACTCAGTCAACCATTAGGTGCAGCTTTAGCATACTTAGGAATTAAGGGGATGATGCCACTGTTCCACGGAACTCAAGGTTGTACTGCTTTTGCTAAGGTATTATTGGTGAATCACTTCCAAGAAGCTATTCCCCTTTCTACTACTGCTATGAGTGAAGTGACAACTATTTTGGGAGGAGAGGATAACGTCGATAAAGCGCTGCTAGCTCAGGTTGAGAAGTCTAACCCAGAAGTTATTGGTTTGTTGACTACTGGTTTAACTGAAACCAGGGGCGATGACATGGAGCGTATTCTCAAGAAATTTAGAGAAGATAATCCAGAGTTAGATGAGTTGCCCATATTAAGTGTTTCTAGTCCAGATTATAAGGGTTCTGCTCAGGACGGTTTTGCTGCTACTGTTGAGAGTATAGTGGCTTATGATTATGGCGAACCTATTCCCACAGAAACTAAAAAGCCTTTTGTAACTATTTTAGCAGGTTCTTGTCTTGCTCCTGGAGATGTTCAGGAAGTTAAAGATATTGTTGAAAGTTTTGGCTTAACTCCCATAGTTGTACCAGATATATCTCTGTCTTTGGACGGACATTTAATTGATGATATTTATAGTGCTACCAGTCCAGGCGGTACCACAATAGAAGAGTTGCGTAATTTGAGTCGCTCAACTTTTACCTTAGTTATTGGAGAAAGTCTGCGGAATGCTGCTCAGATATTGCAAGAAAAATTTGGTACTCAATATCAAGTGTTCCCTCGGTTGACAGGTTTGGGTGCTGTAGATAGTTTCATGTTAAAATTGTCTCAGTTAGTTGTGTCTCGCACCGATCCCCATCTTGACAGAGGTTGCGAAGTGCCTCAGAAGTACCAGCGTCAACGCCGTCAGTTACAGGATGCGATGTTGGATACCCACTTCTATTTTGGTCATAAGCAAATATCTATTGCTTTGGAGCCAGATTTACTTTGGGCAACAAGTTGGTTTTTACGAGAAATGGGGGCAGATATTAAAGCTGCTGTAACAACTACGCGATCGCCATTACTCGAAAAATTACCCACAGAAAATGTTACCGTTGGAGACTTGGGAGACTTCGAGGAAGTAGCAACAGGTTCAGATTTACTAATTACCAATTCTCATGGTAAGCTAATATCTGAGAAGTTAGGTATTGCTCTCTATCGGATGGGAATGCCAATTCACGATCGCCTCGGTAACGGGCAACGTTGTTATGTAGGTTATCGTGGTACAATGAATTTATTATTTGATATTGGTAATATTTTCCTAGAGCAAGAAGAATCAAAAATTCACACTAATGATTATTCATTATTGTCAATAAGTTAGAAACAAGAAACAACAAGAAACCGGGTTTCTGAACTTGATGATTGGCATCACAAACTTTTATAGAAAAACCCGGTTTCTGCCTAAGTCAATTTTTCTGAAACAAGAAACCGAAGAAACCGGGTTTCTGAACCTGATGATTAGGCATTACGAACTTTCATCAAAAAACCCGGTTTCTGCCTAATAAGTCAACCCGGTTTCTACACCGCTTCAAAACAAGTTTGTTATCAAGGACTAATAGTTTTTTCCTATTAGTTTTTGGTACATAAAACAAGGAGGAAAAACAACAATGAAAGTTGCATTTGCAACCACTGATTTTATTCATATAGATGGTCATTTTGGTTCTTCTAAACAAATGGCTTTATATGAAGTTGATGACAAAGGGTATGAAACTCTAGAACCCTTAACTTTTGGTGGTAATCTAGAGCAAGATGCTCCCAAACAAGATAAACTAGAAAAACTTCATGCCAAAGTTGAAGCTCTGCTCGACTGCACAATAGTTTATGTACTAGAAATTGGCGGTCCCGCAGCAGGTCGTTTAATCAACAAAAAAGTTACTCCAATGAAGTCAACTTCAGCAGAACAAACAATTACTGAAGTTCTTGATAGATTGGTAGAAACATTAAAAGGCAGTCCTCCTCCTTGGTTAAGGAAAGCTTTACAAAAAACTTCCGAATCTGACTTAGAAGCTGTACTTGAAGAGGTCTAAAACTATGACAGTTCAAACAGAAACAACAACAACAACAACTGATATTTATTCTGCGCCTTTTATTAAGGAATTAATTAGGGCAGTTCAAGCTCAAGACTCTTATGGAGTATATAAGTCTTGGTCTCCTGAATTAATTGTCAAGCCTTATATTGTTAGTAAGCAAGAAAAGCGCCAGATTTCCACTGAAAATGAAGTCGATCCGATGACTTTAGCTCGGATTAAGTTATTCTACAATGCAATAGCGACTTGCATTGAATTAGAAACTAATCAAATTATGCAAGTAGTTATTAGTATCAACCATGAAGGATTTGGTTGGGCATTAGTATTTTGTGGTCGTCTTTTAGTGGTTTCTAGAACTTTACGGGATGCTCAACGTTTTGGGTTTACTTCTCTAGAAAAATTAGAAGATGAAGGAGAAAAAATGGCTAAAGCTGGCATTGAGTTGGTGAACAAATATAAGGAAGTTTGTAAACTCTAACTTAATAGGATTTAGCTATTAGCTATCAGCTTCTAAATTTGTATAATGGAGAATTAAAACCTTCATTAACCTACAAATGATAATCCTGTAGTAGGGATGTTCGTATTTTTGTTATGCAACGTCCCTACTTTNCCAAAAAATGAGAAAATGCGTCCGAAAACTATTGTGATTTGTGTTTATAATCAATATATTGAAATAGCTACTACTCAAATTGATAGGGGTTCATCAAATGAAAACATTAACAGACTTCCAAAAACTTGTAGATGCCGAAGATTTTCTCAGCTTTTTTGAAATTCCCTTCGACCAAACAACTGTCAATGTAAATCGCCTCCATATATTAAAAATGTTTTCTGTAGCAATTGCAGAAGTTGACGAAAAAAAAGAACTTGCTGAAGCAGACAAAATAACTGCATATAAAACAGCATTAGAATCAGCTTATCAAACTTTCTTGACATCTAATGCTCAAGAACAAAAAGTCTTTCCAGTATTCCAACAAGAACATAACGATGTAGTTAAATTAACAGAAATTACTGCTGAGTAAGGAGAAAAAATGGATAATGGATAATTGATAATGGATAATTGATAATTGATAATTAGAGAGAGTTTTCATTATCCACTATTTATTATCAATTAATGAAGCAGAAACCAGGTTTATCAAGAAAATTCCTGAGAGCAAAAGACAATAATCAGGTCAATAAACTTGATGTGTTGTTTGGATATGTAAGTTCTGCTGATAACTGATAACTGATAACTGGTAACTGAAATGGCCTCCAACCTCACACCCAAAGAATTAGAACGTTATAGTCGTCAGATGATGCTTCCAGGTTTTGGTCAGGAAGCACAACAGCGACTAAAGTCAACAACAGCAGTGGTAAATGGAGTCGGTGGGTTAGGTGGCACAGCAGCACTGTATTTAGCAGTAGCAGGTGTCGGGAAACTAATTTTAGTCCGAGGTGGGGAACTGCGACTTGATGACATGAATCGTCAAATCTTAATGACAGATGATTGGGTTGGTAAAGTGCGAGTAGACAAAGCCAAGGAAACTCTATCTGCAATTAACCCAGACGTTGAGATTGAAGCAATACCCGAATATGTTACGGCTGAAAATGTAGATACATTAGTACAGTCTGCTGATATTGCTCTCGACTGCGCCCACAACTTTGACGAACGGAATTTACTCAATGCTGCCTGTGTACGTTGGCGCACACCAATGGTGGAAGCTGCTATGAATAGTATGGAAGCTTACTTAACCACCATAGTTCCTGGTAAAACTCCCTGTTTGTCTTGTCTATTCCCAGAAAAACCAGACTGGGATAGACGTGGGTTCGGAGTATTGGGGATAGTTTCTGGAACCCTAGCTTGTCTAGCAGCTTCAGAAGCCATCAAGCAGATTACAGGATTTAGTAAACCCCTGTGGTCACAATTGTTGACAATGGACTTGGATGGGATGGAGTTTGCCAAACGTCGCCCCTATCATGACCCAAATTGTCAAGTTTGTGGTTCTATTTCCAAAGAAGAAAAAGCAACTTAACTAGAGAAGTTATCACAGCGAACAGTTTCTAGTTAGAGCTTTGGTTTAACTTATAAATAAGGAAAAAGAATTAGTAGAAACGGCAAGTTTAAAAGCCTTTGAGGATATGCGATCGCGAAAGCGAGATGCAGTAAGATCGGGCTAACACTAAGACTATAAATTTTAAAAGTCAGGGTGCATTTTTCTAATCAATACAATCAGTTTTAGTGTTAGCCTGATTTATATCTTGCCTCTCAAACTACCATTTTTCCTAAAACTACTAAATCAATAAGCCAGACAAGAGGCGGATGTCATCTATCTGGAATAATTATTTTATCGGTAAGTATAATTACTTTCCTTCAAGATTATGACTCTGAGTTTAACAGAAAAAGCTGCTTCTCAACTTACTAAGTTCGTGCAAGACTCAAATCAAGGCATCCGCATCTCTGTTGTGGATGGAGGTTGCAGTGGTTATCAATATTCTTTAAATATTGCTAAGGCTCCCAAAGCAGATGACTTGCTACTGGAAAAAGATAATTTACAAATATTTATCGATCCTAAAAGTGCGCCTTTACTAGAGGGAGTTGTAGTTGACTACATTGAAGGTTTAACAGAAAGCGGCTTAAAGTTTATTAACCCTAACGCCACAGAAACTTGTAGTTGCGGTAAGTCTTTTCAAGCAGGTGGTTGCACTCCAACAGGAATACCTTGTAGCTAATTAGCTTTCAGCAAGTAATATCAAATCCGCTTACTTTGAAGTGTTTAAGAAACCGGGTTTATGGGAGGTATATCTTAAGTATAGTGGGGTATTTAATAAACCCGGTTTCTATACTTTTTTATACCGATACTACCGGATTTGATATAAACCTCTGGCAGGGGATTTTTACCATTCTTAAACCATACCTTATAAAGACTGTAGCTAATAGCTAATAGCTGATAGCTTGTTAAAACAGTTTTCGAGACTTAAAGTACAATTAAACAAAAGGAGGATCTAATTAACCAATGGCTAGTTACAAAGTACAATTAATCAAAGGCAAGAAAAAGCAACCCCCAGAAATTGATGTCACCATCGAAGTTGATGAGGATACATATATTCTTGATGCAGTAGAAGAAGCTCGTGAAGACCTAGAATTCCCTTCTTCTTGTCGTGCAGGTTCTTGCTCTAGTTGTGCTGCAAGAATAACCGAGGGAGAAGTTGATCAAGAAGACCAAAACTTCTTAGACGATGAGCAGGTAGAGAAAGGGTGGATATTATTGTGTGTAGCCAAGCCAAAATCTGATTGTGTGATCAAAACTCACCAAGAAGCTTATTTGGTGTAATACCACTGGTAAATAATTGTAAATAATTATTATCGTAGGGACGTTCCATGGAACGTCCCTTTAAGTTTTTGGCTTATATAGTCAGGACTTACGCAACCAGGATATCTCGTAGGGGCGAATGGCCATTCGCCCCTACAGATGTTGTATGATTTAATATTTTGCGTAAGTCCCGATCAATCAATATCGTAGGGGTTTGGTGACCAAACCCCTACCAAAGTAGGAGTTTTTAGTTCTTTATTTAACAAAAAAAACTCTACAATATTACAGCGCTTTTCAGATGGATAAACCACATCGTCACAACCAAAACCTTGTAGGGAGTTCCATGGAACTCCCTACTGTGATCTACATCAAATGAAAACTGCTGTAATAACTTTGAGAAAAATTCAACATGGGAATGAGAGATATGAAAAAAAGCGCGATCGCAACCTTCTTAAAATTTATAGCCATACTTGCTTGTTTTTTTATAATTAGTTGTAGCCCAAATACCAACAATTCATCAATAAATTTAACAGTTTCAGCAGCAGCCAGCCTCAAAGATGTAATGGCAGAAATTAAACCTATTTATGAACAACAAAAAACTAATGTTTCTTTAACATTAAACTTAGCTTCATCCGGTTCTCTCCGACAACAAATTGAACAAGGTGCCCCAGTAGATTTATTTATCTCTGCATCTGCTTCTCATATTAATATGTTGGAAGAAAAAGGTTTAATCATAGATGAAAATCGTCGAGACCTACTGAAAAATCAAATGGTGTTAATAGTTCCCCAAGAAAATACTGCTTTAGTCAATACTTTTGAAGATTTAACAAAAGAGGCTATTAGTACAATATCAATTGGCGAACCACAAAGTGTTCCTGCGGGAAAATATGCCAAAGAAGTTTTAACTTCTCTAGGTATTTATGAAGCAGTAGAATCGAAAATAGTTTTTGCTAAAAATGTGCGTCAAATAGTAAATTATGTAGCAACAGGAAATGTTGATGCTGGTATTGTTTATCAGACAGATACTAACGTTTCAGATACAGTAAAAATTGTTGCTAATGCACCAGAAAAATCTCATACTCCAGTAGTTTATCCCATTGTGATAATTAAAGATAGTAAAAATATTGAAGCTGCTCAAAAACTAGAAGAATTTCTGTTTACGCCAGAGGCAAAAGCTGTATTTGAAAAATATGGTTTTATACCAATTTTATGAATGTTTGCTACAAATAGCTAGGGTAATTTTTAGTAGTAATTTTTAGTAGTCAGGAGTCAGGAGTCAGGAGTCAGAATAAATAGCTTCGATACTATTTATTAGTTAATAATTTGGTATTCCTGCATAGTAATGGTGAGAATATATATTTTTTCCGACACTCCCCACTCCCCATAC
>NZ_LGSU01000123.1 GCF_002260545.1 Hydrocoleum sp. CS-953
TCCCTCCTTAAAATTGCTCCGAAAAATTGAATTAAATATTATGAGTGTTGTTGCAGCCAGAAAATATTCAGATCGCTTAATGTTTGCTTCTGATAGTATTCGAGTATCTGGTCATTTAAAAGAAAATTATCGTATAACAGGAGACGAACAAGGTAAACTTTTTGAAGTTAATGGTTTAGTTATTGGTGGTGTTGGTTTAATTATGGAATTAAGCTTTATGCAGATTTTTGCTAGAAATCACAAACCCGCAGCGCCAACTGTAGAAGCTGTTTTAGATTTCATTGTTGAGTTTTACACTTGGGCTAAATCTAAAGATGATTCTTTTTCTAAGAGAAATGATTATTTAATTGGAATTGAGGGAGAAGTTTTTCGGATTTGTGATAGTTATTTAGTAGAAAAAATTAATGAATTTGCAGCTATTGGAGCTGGAGAACATTTTGCTTTAACAGCAATGTATTTAGATAAAAATCCTCAAGAAGCTGTAGAAATTGCTAATGAATTATGCGTTTATTGTTCTCCTCCAATTAATATTATTACTAAAGAACTTAATGTTAATAGTTAAGATGGTTTGGTTGAAGTCAGATCTTCAATCAGAAGTTAAAAGTTAGAAGTTAGGAGTCAGAAGTTAGGAGAAAATTATAGTGGTTAATAGGAGTTAACAACTAAGTAAATTNAAGTATTGGTAATAACCAATTAGACAAACTTTGGAGAAAATTAAGACTAAAAAGATAGGGTATACCTCTGAGACTTAAGCGATAAATTAAAACACCGCCGAAAAAGTTAAGATGGTTTGGTTGAAGTCAGATCTTCAATCAGAAGTTAAAAGTTAGAAGTTAGGAGTCAGAAGTTAGGAGAAAATTATAGTGGTTAATAGGAGTTAACAACTAAGTAAATTTTTATGCTTAAATTATGACTCACATTATATTCTCCTGAATTCAGAATTCTGGCTCCTGACTCCTTACTTAAAACCAATCTTCTTGGTCATTATTGTGTTTTTTATAAACCTGACCTTTGTGATGAATTTCACGAGTTTTTTCATAGAGTTTTTCTTCAGTTAGCTCCCACTTTTGCAATACTTTTTCTAAGTCTCCTTGAATATCTTTTGCACCAGGAAAACCTCGATAACGAATTTTCAATCTTGCCAATTCTGCTAAGTTATAGTCAGTATCTTTTTCTGCTAATAGGGTGTTAACTATTTGTCTATCTTTATGATATTGAGGATGCTGTTGTTCTTCTGATTTCATATTAATTAAGGAATAATTCATTAATGGATAATGGATAATGGATAATGGATAATTGATAATTACCTCTTTAAGCAAGAAAAAAGGCAGTAAGGTTTAAAGCAATTTAGCAAAACTACTTTTTTCTCACTCAGCAATAAGGAAGAAACTAAAAGGGTTACAACAATTTATAAATTGAGAGAGAATAAAAAATTACTGCATAACTACTCTCCCTTAACCATAACATTAATAATTAATTATTAATTATTAATTGCTGATATCTGATATCTGATAACTGATTTAACTCTCTAGATTATTCCACTTTTTAAAATGACTATCTTGATGATTATTTTGATTATTATCAACTAAACTAGGCTGAAGTTCTAAAGCCTTTTCTTGAAAAAAAAATGCTTCGTAAAATCTTCCTTCTTGTTCTAAAACTTTGCCTAAATTCCAATAAGCTACTGCTAAATCAGGTTTCATTTTAATTGCTTTTCTNGATTATTATCAACTAAACTAGGCTGAAGTTCTAAAGCCTTTTCTTGAAAAAAAAATGCTTCGTAAAATCTTCCTTCTTGTTCTAAAACTTTGCCTAAATTCCAATAAGCTACTGCTAAATCAGGTTTCATTTTAATTGCTTTTCTATAAGTAATCATTGCTGCATCAATTTGCCCTTTTTTATAAAACATACTAGCCAAATTGACAAGAGCTTCAATAAAATTAGGATTGATTTTTATTGCCAATGAATAAGCACGAATAGCAGCATCTATTTTATTTTGTGCTTGTAGTGCGTTTCCCAAAGTTTTATAGACTGGAGCAAAATTTGCTTGTTTTTTTAATGCTTTATGACAAAGATCGATAGCTTCTCTAAAATTTCCTTTATTGTAATAAGTCTCCGCTAACTTATTAATAGCATCAACATCATCTTGCTCATCTTTCCATAACTCGGAGTAATCGTTTTTTACCTGACTTAATTCAGTATAATTTTTTTCGG
>NZ_LGSU01001230.1 GCF_002260545.1 Hydrocoleum sp. CS-953
TTAAGTATAAAACACGCTTCTTCTCTATTCTTCCTACTCTTTAGTTTGCTCAACTTAATTGAAATTAAATTTAATCTAAAACCTAACACCTAATTATAAATAGTTAATATTATGTTTTCTCAAAAAGAAGCAGAAAGATTAGCAATTGATTTTTTGAGTAATGATTTAGAAGTTGCTCAGATAGAAAAAGATTGGTTTACTATTAGATACGCTAAACAAGAACCTAGTTGGTACATTGTTGAAGTAGGGATAGAAGGATGTCCTGATTATTGGATTCTTCAGGTTTATGATACTGGTGAATGTGACCCTTGTTATACTTTTGTATCTCCTTTAAGTGGTTCTCAAGATACAGATGATTTGCAGGAATTACCAGAATCTATTGCTAAGGCGATCGCCTTTGAACGTGGTTCTCAAGAAATGGCTCCGACAGCCAAAGTTTGAACAATATTGAAACAGGAAAAATTTGAAATAATCATTTTAGGTTAGGCAAATAGAGGTTCTCATTTACTGATGTTAAACTTTTGAATATTTGCCCACTTGATCTTGATTTTCAAAATAAATATAGCAATCCTATTTCAGTTGTAAGATTTTATTGTAGGGGTTTGGTTTCCCAATCCCATTTTCCCTTGGGTTTGGAGAGCAAACCCCCTACATTTTTTTGCTGGGAAATCATTGAGTATTACTATATTATATCAAATCCGCTTGCTTTGGAGAATAAGGTTTTATCATCAGAAAAGAGTGAAAACTCCTAGTTTGTAGAGGGTTTGGAGACCAAACCCCTACGGTCTTCAATTCTACCGATACTACCGGATTTGATATTAAAATAATATAAAGAATTAAGATAGTGATTAATGTAGATTGATATATTAATGTAAATAAATTAAATAGTGAAAAAAAAACGTAAAGATTTTTGTTAAAAATATTAACTATTAAAAATTGTGCTTCAAACTATTAGTGATACCAGTGTAAAAGCAGCTCTAAATGCTATAGAGTCAGAGTCGGCAAATGTTTTAGAAAAAATTCAGATGCTAATTGATATGGCAACTGGACTGCAACAAAAACCAAAAGATGCGAAACAACTACATGATGCTATTTCTCTATATCAACAAGCAATAGAATTATCTAGCGAAGGTTATCCCCTAATGCAAGCAAGAGCATTAGCAGGAATGGCAACAGCATTGAGGACAATTCCGGCAGAAGGACCAGATTTATTACTAGAGGCAAAAGAAGCTTATGAAACTTCTCTAGAAATATTACGGGAACAAACAGCACCCGAAGAATTAGCAGAAGTGGAAATGAATTTGGGGTTGGTATTACAAGCATTAGTTCCCTACAATTTGGCAACAATGCAACAAGCGGTACAAGCATCTCAACGAGCATTATTAACATTTACCGCAGATAAATATCCCCAAGAATACGCCATATTGCAGAATAATATCGCGATCGCCTATCTCTCAATGAGTCTAGCTCCAGAGAGGGAAGGTATGCGACAAGCAATGGCAGTACAGTCATTTGAGTCAGCGTTAAAAGCAGTTAACCTGATCGAACATCCCAAGGAATATGCGATGTTGCAAAATAACCTCGCTAATGCTTTGCAATATCTCCCCAGTTTGCATCCGGTAGAAAATAATTTGCGGGCGTTGAGTGCATACAATGAAGCGTTGAAAGTTCGGACTGCTAAAGATACACCATTAGAGTATGCGACAACTATCTCTAATAAAGCTAACCTGCTATATAATTTACCTGATAACCCAAAACACCCAGAAGCAGGAAATTACCAAAATTTGCTGGAGGCAAAAAATCTTTATGCAGAAGCACAAGAAATTTTTTGTCAGTATAGCGAAGTAGATAGAGCGAATGTAGTTTCGGAGGCATTGTCAGCAGTCGAAGCTGAATTATTGTTGTCTGAAACCAACTAAATTCACTAAATCCTAGAAAATAGGAGATTTCAACATAATTTAGGAGGATAAAAATGAGTAATTTACTCAGCACTATCAATAGTCTAATTACAAACTTGAATGGAATACCAAGCATTCACATTTTTGTCAGTAACTTAGCGAATGGAGAAATTACAATACTAACTGCCATATTTTGGCTAGGAGTTGCTAGCGGAATTTCAATTATTGGTGGTGCTATTGGTGGAATATGGTTAGCAGGAAAGGATTTAGGTTATAATCTAGCTGCTATGATTGGCGGTTTGTTTGGACCTGCTGGTGTAATTCCGGCAGTTGTTGTTGGTTTGGCAATTTTGAAATTTGTTTAGCTGGAAGTACAAGACACTGATTTTGCCACGGATGCAGGGATTTTGAATCATTGCGAGTGGAGTCGGTTACGACAAGCTGGAAGCTTATGTTATAGATGATTTGACGACAAGCTGGAAGCTTATGTTACAGATGATTTGATTACAAGCTGGAAGCTTGTGTTACAGATGATTTGATTACAAGCTGGAAGCTTGTGTTACAGATGATTTGAGAAAATTAGGAGTGAATTATTATGTTAGAAGTCGGTTGGTATAGTACCAAGTTGTTACTTAAAGGTAAACTGCTACGGAATCCATTTTACTTTTTTAAACAGGTAGCTTTAGCGACTGCAGTTGGTGCTTTAATCTTAATCATAATGGCGCAAATGGAAACAACATTATTGTTGCCAATTATTGTTTCTAGTCTAGCAACTGGAATTGCTATGCCATTTTTGCTCAAAGATGTGAAATTGAAATAAGAAATAAATTCTGATTTTCTTGCCTCCGACTCAAACCGGAGGTACTGATAACTGATAACGGCTTTGTTGCATAAAAGTAGTTATAGAACATCCATTCCGCTTTGGTTCGCATATCAAACTCTGTTTAGCGATGATTGATGTTCTATTCATCTATTGTCCAATAGTTAGGGTGGGCTGATTAAATCTCAAAACTTTTACAGGTAAAAGTTTCAGCCTTTTCATGTATCATATTGATGTTTGATTCATCTATTGTCCAATAGTTACAGTAGTTTCCGCGCAGAAGTGAAGTACATATGCAGTTGCTTGTGTAGGAGCTATATACTTTCATGCAACAAAGCCACTGATAACTGATAACTGATAACTGATAACTGAAATGACTCAAGCCAAAATTCCTTTGCAAGAGTCTGTTAGTCTCGAAGCTCTGGTATCTGAAATTACCCACTTTGAAGAAGCGATCGCTCACTGGGATGAAAATCAAAAATCGGTGGTTGAAGGGTTAAAAAATGCTATTGAAGCATTACACAAAGAAGCCCTAACCAGATTAATTCGTAGTGTTAAACAAGAGTCTATGCCAGCATTGCGTCAGGCAGTGCAAGATGAAGTAGTTTATGGTTTATTGCGCTACCACGAATTAGTTAAACCACCGACACCACCCTTAGAAATTAGGGTTCAACAGGCGTTAGATGAAATTCGCCCAGGTTTGCAAAGCCATAATGGTAATGTGGAGTTAGTAGGTATTAAACTGCCGGATACCGTAGAAGTAAAATTAGTGGGAAATTGTAGTAACTGCCCTGCTTCAACATTAACCATGAAAGATGGTGTCGAACAGGCAATTAAAACCCACTGCCCAGAAATTAAAAATGTAGTTTCTGTGAATACTTCAAAATAGGGGTATTGCAGAAATGCGGTATGATTTTGAAGTAGCAGTCAGCAGTCAGCACTCAGCTATCAGCTTTTCAAGGTGTATAATGGGGGATTGAAACCCCCATTAACACGCACCACTAATTTTTTCAAATATAGTGGGGGACTTAAACCCTCGAATTTTTAGCTGACAGCCAAATGCTGTTTGCGTAGCATTCCGTAAGGAAAAGCTGATAGCTAGTTAATAGTTTTGTGGAATATATATCTTGCCCGTTCCTGATATTTTGTGACAGGCAGGAACAGGCAGGATGCCTGTCCCACCCCACTTAATATTCATCCTTTAATTCAGCTCTTCCTTCTTCCTTCTTACTTCTTCCTTCTTCCTTCTTACTTCTTCAACCTTCAATGCGATCGCGCACTTGACGTTTTTGTGCATTCTTCTCTAAAAATTCAATTATTTTACCAGAAATATCTACTCCTGTAGCAGTTTCTATTCCTTCTAAACCAGGAGAAGAATTCACTTCCATCACTACTGGGCCATGATTAGACTGTAATAAATCTACCCCTGCAACTCTCAGCCCCATTGCTTTAGCTGAACGAGTAGCAGTTGAGCGTTCTTCTCGGCTTAATTTAATTTTTTCTGCTTTACCACCTTGATGCAAATTTGAGCGAAATTCTCCTTCAGCTCCCTGTCTTTTCATAGCAGCTATTACTCTATCTCCTACTACAAAACATCGCAAGTCTGCACCGCCTGCTTCTTCAATAAATTCCTGTACCAAAATATTAGCATTCAAGCCACGAAAAGCTTCAATAACTGACTTAGCTGCTTGATAAGTTTCGGCTAAAACTACTCCTATTCCTTGAGTTCCTTCTAATAATTTAATCACCAAAGGAGCGCCACCAACAGTATTAATTAAACCATCAATATCTTTAGTTGAATGAGCAAAACCAGTCACAGGTAATCCTATTCCTTCTCTAGCTAATAATTGTAAACAACGTAATTTATCGCGAGACCGAGAAATGGCTTGAGAAGGATTTGCAGTAAAAACTCCCATCATTTCAAACTGTCTAACAACTGCCGTACCATAAAATGTTTGAGAAGCACCAATGCGAGGAATAATAGCATCAAATCCTTCCAAAGGTTCACCCATGTAAATCACTTGAGGCTTCATTGAAGTAATATTCATATAACAACGAAGGTAATCAATAACCTCAATTTCGTGACCGCGTTCAACTCCTGCTTCTACTAATCTTTTAGTAGAATAAAGAGTGGGGTCAGTAGATAAAACAGCGATTTTCATTTTGTTGTTTTCTACCATTTTTTTTACTGAATTTTGAATTTATATCTAAATAAGATTTACTAGGGTTAATTAAGAAATTATTCCGTACAGCTTGTCGTCCTAACAACATTCTAAATCCCATTAATTCTCGATTAGTTAAAGTTAATTCAATTTGCCATTTTTTGTTCATTAAATTGACTTCAGTTAAAATGACAGGACGTAATTCTACTTTCCCGCTAGAACTACGAACTTTTCGTTCATCTATTAATTCTGCTTCAGCAGTTACTATTAGATTGGTATCTTTTTGTTGGGGATGAACTTTAAATTTTACCATCCGTTTCCCGTCAATTTCAAAAGTTTTAATATCAAAAGCGTGTAAAGCAGAAGAACGGGCACCAGTATCAATTTTTGCCTTAATTCTACTAATGCAAATTTCTGGTAAAATTATCCATTCTCGCCAACCAATAATTGGTAATTCTTGATGTTTCATTTTTAAATAAGGAGGAAGGAAGAAGGAAGAAGGAAGTCCAGTAGGGTGCGTTAGACGGCTAAAACTTAAGCTGTGCAAAGTATTTAGGAATCCGTCGTCACGCACCATTTTAGTCGGTCAAGTAGGGTACGTTAGACGGCTAAAACTTAAGCTGTGCAAAGTATTTAGGAATCCCTCGTCACGCACCATTTTAGTCGGTCAAGTAGGGTACGTTAGACGGCTAAAACTTAAGCTGTGAAAGTATTTAGGAATCCGTCGTCACGCACCATTTTAGTCGGTCAAGTAGGATACGTTAGACGGCTAAAACTTAAGCTGTGAAAGTATTTAGGAATCCGTCGTCACGCACCATTTTAGTCGGTCAAGTAGGATACGTTAGACGGCTAAAACTTAAGCTGTGCAAAGTATTTAGGAATCCGTCGTCACGCACCATTTTAGTTGTGTCCAGTAGGGTGCGTTAGACGGCTAAAACTTAAGCTGTGCAAAGTATTTAGGAATCCGTCGTCACCCACCATTTTAGTCGGTCAAGTAGGATACGTTAGACGGCTAAAACTTAAGCTGTGCAAAGTATTTAGGAATCCGTCGTCACGCACCATTTTAGTCGGTCCAGTAGGGTGCGTTAGACGGCTAAAACTTAAGCTGTGCAAAGTATTTAGGAATCCGTCGTCACCCACCATTTTAGTTGTGTCAGTCTAATACACTACAATAGCTGCATTTCCAACTTTTGACTTTTGACTTATATATTAAGATGGTGCGTTACGGCGCAATTTTACGTTTTGAGGTATAACAACATTTACACGGTTGCGCCTAACGCACCCTACTGGACTGAATTATCAAGGGTTCTAGCCATTTTTAGGGCATCGACGTAATTCCCTTGTCTAGAGTAGCTTTAACGCATTTTTTCGACCAGAAAATGTTTAAGTACCAATAAGATGGTGCGTTACGGCGCAATTTTACGTTTTGAGGTATAACAACATTTACACGGTTGCGCCTAACGCACCCTACACCCTAATAAATAGACTTGTAATTTTTCCCTATTCCCTGTTCCCTATTCCCTATTCCCTGTTCCTTCTATAAAAGGGGCGCTTAACAACAATAGCTGCATAATTTTTTCCCCTAATTTCTACTTCTAATTTTTGACCGACTTTCCCTAATTTTTTCGGTACATAAGCTAAGGCGATCGCCTTCCCCAAAGTAGGAGACTTAGTACCGCTGGTAACTTCCCCCACCACCTTACCATCACTCAAAACAGGATAACCATGACGAGCAATAGAGCGATCGAGCATTTCCAAACCAACCAAACGCTTTGAGACTCCTTCAGCTTTTTGTCTTTCCAATATCTGACGACCAATAAATTCACCCTTTTTCTCCAGATGAACTAACCAACTTAAACTAGCTTCTAGAGGAGTAGTCTCAGTGTCAATATCTTGACCATAAAGTGCCATTGCAGCTTCTAAACGTAGAGTATCTCTCGCTCCCAAACCGCAGGGAGTAACCCCAGCATTCAACAAATTGCGCCATAACTCCACACCCACGGAGGGGTCAACCATAATTTCAAACCCATCTTCCCCAGTGTAGCCAGTTCTCGCAATAAAACCAGGTTGCTCTAATACAGTAATATCTGAATGCCCGAAAAATCCAATTGATGCCAAATTTTCCTTGACAAATTGCTGCAAATATGATTCTGCTTGCGGACCTTGGACAGCCAATAATACTTTTTCCTCAGAGATATCTTGAAATTTAACACCACTATCTTCTAAATGACTTAATATCCATCCTTTATCATTAGCTTTAGTGGCAGCATTAACAATCATAAAACCCCGTGCTTCGTTGGTGAGGGGGTCATCACTTTGACGATAGAAAATGAAGTCATCAATAATGCCTCCCTGGGGGTTTAATAAGACAGTATATTGTGCTTTACCAGGTTCTAAACTGCTCAAGTCAGAAGGTACTAAATATTGAATTTTCTCAATTAAATCGTGGCCTTGAGCGATAAACTTACCCATGTGGGAAATATCGAACATTCCTGCTTTTGTGCGTACTGCTTCATGTTCGGAGCTAATGCTGGTGTATTGTACTGGCATTTCCCATCCAGAAAATTCTACCATTCTGCCCTTGAGTTCGGTACTTAAGTCATATAGAGGTGTGCGAGAAAGAGGTTGTGTATTAGATTCTGTTGACTTGGCCACTGGTATGTCCCTAAATTTATCATAAACTTTATTGATTTTAGGACATTGTGGGTATTTACAGGAGTCAGGAGTCAGAAGTTAGGAGGGAGTGGCGATCGCTCTGCTGTTTTATTACACCAATGCTACCGGATTTGATATTATACTTTTGGGGGTTGGGTGGGGGGTATGACCCTTAACTATAACGTTATAGTTTTGAGATTTTGGGGTGGAGAGTTGGGAGACCAGAGTTGGGAAACCAGGGTTGGCAGACCAAACCCCTAGTGCCGCTACGCGGAAGTTAAAAGTCAAAAGTATTGGTTAGTTATTTCCCCCATCCTGCACTAGGATCGTGAAACTATATCAAATCCGCTCCGGTTCGGTATAAAAAAATGTTTGGTGAAAAGCGCCATTGCCAAATATAAAGCTTATCTCCCCATCTCCCCACACTCTCCACCCTCCCCACACTATTTATCGGCGTTGGTGAATACTGGGATGATTGAGGCTGACACGGGGACACGGAGACAGGGAGACACGGGGATTATGGTTGATGCTCTCTGACAAAATCATCCCGCAATTATGCAATGCCTATTTATCTAATTACACCAATGCTACCAGATTTGATATTATACTTTTGGGGTGGGGTGGGGGGTCTGACCCTTAACTATAACGTTATAGTTTTGAGATTTTGGGGTGGAGGGTTGGGAGACCAAACCCCTAGGATGGTGAAACT
>NZ_LGSU01001231.1 GCF_002260545.1 Hydrocoleum sp. CS-953
TTTTGGTATGCAGCAATGGCAGATTCAATATTCTCAGCTTTGTCTCCTGTTATTCTGTCACTGTAGGCATTACCGAGATTATTTTGAGTCGCTGCCCAATTTTCCGGGTGACTGTTGCGGGTAAAGACTGTGGATATTAGTTCATAACCTGCGATGCTAATTTCCATGTTATTTGCTTTGTTGCCTAGAGGAAACTGCTCAATGAGGTTACTGAAATCACCAATAAATATAGCCATGCTTTCTGCTACATCCGCCTCCACCTCCGAAAATTTAGCAGTTGCCCAGTCTTCCAATATATCAGCAAAGTTATTGTCAAGTTTATCTAAGTTTTCTTGTAGGAGTGGGTAGACAACTTCGGGGTTGCCCTCACTTTCTGCAGTTGCCTGCAATACCTCCATCAAGAAATTTGTATAGTCTTGGTATGCTAGCTGACTTGCTATTTCGAGTAAAAATTCTGCATTATCTTGATCGCCCCCTTCTGCCAACTGCTCTGCCACTTGGAACATTGTTTGCCATNTATTGTCAAGTTTATCTAAGTTTTCTTGTAGGAGTGGGTAGACAACTTCGGGGTTGCCCTCACTTTCTGCAGTTGCCTGCAATACCTCCATCAAGAAATTTGTATAGTCTTGGTATGCTAGCTGACTTGCTATTTCGAGTAAAAATTCTGCATTATCTTGATCGCCCCCTTCTGCCAACTGCTCTGCCACTTGGAACATTGTTTGCCATAACCCAGAATCTATTAATTCCTGATTATCATTCAGAATTTTGTTGATTTCTTCGTTACTCTCACGATTAAGTAGTAAGGTGTTAATCAGATTCAGATAAGCTTGAATGCGTTGTTCGTCCATATTTTTAAGTCAAAAGTGAAAATTGTCCGCAGCGAGGGGGAAGGGAACAGAAATTATTTGATTTGAACCACTCAACACCCCCCGAAGCAATCTCTTCTATTATAGATATGTGGAGATTGCTACCTTTAGGGAAGGCTTCGCCTACGGCGCTCGTTAATGATTATTCCTAAAGGTTAACTATTTTTATCACCGCCTTGCTGTCGCAAAACTACGTTAACGCAATGACAGCCCAAAATTGTCCGCAGCGAGGGGGGAGGGAACATAAATTATTTNACCGCCTTGCTGTCGCAAAACTACGTTAACGCAATGACAGCCCAAAATTGTCCGCAGCGAGGGGGGAGGGAACATAAATTATTTGACTTGAACCACTCAACACCCCCCGAAGCAATCTCTCCTATTATAGATATGTAGAGATTGCTTTGGCTAAGTTAATGATTCATCCTAAAGGTTAACTGTTTTTATTACCGCCTTGCTGTCGCAAAACTGCGTTAACGCAATGACAGCCCAATATTGTCATTATTTGCCAATCTATATAACTCACAAATAACCATAATATTAGATTACAAAAATTCTACTTTTCCAATCATATCTTCAGGTTCCAATACTTCCCAAATCAGAATTAACCCCCGTAAAATTTCACCTACCGAACGACTTCCCTTAATACAATAAGCAATTCCAGTATGTGAAAAACCAGCATAATGTAGTCGCAAAAAATCTCTATCCTGAGTAAAAATAACCCGATTTTGATTCGCAGCAAATATCAATTGTTCCTCATCTGGCAGAGAAATTAAATTCGCCTCAGAAGTAGTAGTTACATCAATATTTCGTCGCCTTAAACCATCAGCTATTGCATTAGGAGCATTTTCATCCAGATGAAATTTAATCTTTTGTACCATGACCTTCTCTTAATTTTTTTGCCACTAAAGAAGGAGTTTCAGCTTGCATTGCTCTAGCAAATTCTTCATCCTCCAAAATTTGCTGCCTAATCTCTTCTAAATGGTCGTGATAATAAGTCAAAGCAGCATAAACATCAGCTAAAGTAATANTGACCTTCTCTTAATTTTTTTGCCACTAAAGAAGGAGTTTCAGCTTGCATTGCTCTAGCAAATTCTTCATCCTCCAAAATTTGCTGCCTAATCTCTTCTAAATGGTCGTGATAATAAGTCAAAGCAGCATAAACATCAGCTAAAGTAATACTAGGATATTGAGAGACAATTTCATCTGGTGAAAGCCCCATTTTTTCATGGCAAATAACAATATCTTCTACTCTAATTCGATGCCCAGCAATCCTAGGTTTTCCACCACAAATTCCAGGAGTAATTTCAATATGTTCTGTAATTGTAGATGTTTTAGACATAACTAATTTTGAAATATAATAAATAGACTTATTTGGATTTTAACATATTATTAGCGATATAGCTGCCGCTAGGCTTCGCCTTTTCCTGACGGAATGCTCCGCAAACATGTCGCGCAGCGAAACGCTCCCTAGTAGCTCGAAACTGATTTTGCCACGGATGCAGGGATGATTTTTTTGAGCTAAGTTTGGCGATCGCTCTTAATTAAGATAATGCCAATAATGAGTGATAAAAAAGTTTTTGTTTGTAGTATTGCTTTAACCTAAACAAAATCGGGCTAGAGCAATACTACGAGAGCTTCTAATTATAAATATTCAACCCCTACCAAACTTGGAGTTTTTCCAGATGTCTACTACACTAATTTTCCGCAGGAACAAAATTTAATGCTTGACCATTCAACTGCGGAAACTCAATCAACACATCAATAAAATCTCCCGTTGTACCATCAAAACGAACCACACTACCAGTACCAGTGCTACTCGCATAAAGATTACCATCAGGTCCGAAACCTAACCCCCTTGGTGCATCAAATATTGGTACTCCCTCTGCATCGACACCAGCATCAAGCACATCTAACAACGCTCCCGTATTAATATCATAGACACGAACCGTACCTACGGAATCATCCTGACCAAAAGGAAACTCACTGCTGACATAAATATTACCATCCAAACCACTAATCACATCTAGGGGACTCAACTGAGGGTCATTAACAAAACTAGGATTTAAAACCTCACCCGTGAGACCATCATATTGAATAATTGTACCTCCGCCTCCACCTGTTGTTGGATCGGCACCATTTCCTAAATAAAAATTACCATCAGAACCGAATACAAAACCCCTGGGAAAATCTACTAATTCTGAGGGAATAAACTCATCAATAAAATCTCCTGTTTGACCATTAAAACGTAAAATTGCTCCTAAAGAACGCGCCCCCACATAATAATTATTATCGGGTCCAAAAACAGAACCTCCACCATTTAATTCAGGAAATTCTGTAAATGTTTCAATGAAATTTCCAGTAGTAGCATCGAAACGTAAAACATCATCATTTCCACCATTAATTAAAACAGTATTAGACCCATCAATTTCTCGTACAATATCTCTAGGGTCAGTTAATCCTCCACCATTAGTAAATTCACCAATAAATCTACCAGTTAAACCATCAAAACGCAAAGCAGCACCATTTCCATTATTAGCAGCACTGGTAACAACAACATCAAATATTGTACCGATAAAATTTTGGGAAAATAACCGACCTTCAGCAATGCCAAAGTTAACAAAATGTTCGATAGAAGTTAATAAATTTTGTTGAACTGCATCAGCAACATCAATATTTTCTTGTAGATAAATATTGGTATTAAATTGAGGATTAGGGTCACGATTTTCTAGTTGACCAACTTGAATAAAATGTTGAATGGGAGTAATTGAATTTTGTTGAACTAAAGCAGCAACATCTGGATTATTGGTTAAATAAAAGTTAGTATCAAAAAAAATACTAGGGTCTCGTCCTTCAAATTGACCAAACCGAATGAAGTGGTCGAAACCACTTTGGATAATGTCATTGTTTAAAGATACTGTTCCTGCGACACCAGGGTTATTATCTAAATAGAAGTTTTCATCAAACAGGTCAATAATTTCTAGCATGAGTTATTTCAGTTATCAGTTATTAGGACTGACTGTTTAAGTCAGATAATTAGGGGTTTTTATATCAAATCTAGATGATTAGTTATTGTAGTTCAGTGTGACTGGAACTGAGTGGAAGGTTTGCGGAGCATTCCGGAACGGATAGCAATCTCAGAGGTTTAGGAGATTGGTTCCCTTTCGTCCTACGTCCGACATGAAACGGTCGCAACAACAATTTTTCAACCAGATTTTATATTAGTTATTTATGCACAACTCTTTTAATTTGGCAAGTCTTTGTATTTTATTGCTTTTGGAGTAGTAATAATTGAAGAAAATTTCTGGTAAATTATAATTAAAAAGCTGATAGTTAATGCCTAATTGTTGACCGCTAAATTAACTTAGAATATTTTCTACTCCAATTACATTTCCTATTACTGCCTGCTCAATAATTCTTCTATATTGTAATCTCCATTGCAAAGCATTAGAGATAGTAATATAACCCTGTTGTGGAGGTTGTCTAATTATTCTCTCAGCCAAAACTTCACGTCCTATTTCATCTAAAGGAAGATTACCGAAATATTGTGGTTTAAAGCCTCCCCTTTTAAGGGGATAATAAATAAAAATTTTCCTGTTCGTCAATCCTCTTCTTTTCAATAAGAGGTAATTCTAAATTCTAAATTCTAAATTCTAAATTCTTGAAGGTCTTCCAAAAATCCGATTACATCATCTTGATTACTATTACGAGTAATAATTTCTATTAAACCCCGTGTTGTTTGATAATCTCCTGTTCTTTCTTTTGCTACAAATATCGCGTTTTGAATATTCAAACTTGCTGCTCGTAATTCATGATTATCTGTTTTTTCATACACAAAAATAAGTAGATTATAACCTAATCCATAAACTTTTTGACTAGCATCTCGAAATGGACAAGATAATTGTGGTTGTCGTATAGATGTCACCTTTAAATCTACTTCTAATTTCGGGAAATCTATGCCACTTGCTGCACTACCTGGAGTATATAAATACTTTTTTTCTAAATAATTATTGAATGCTTGCTCTACATAAGTTCCTACTGCTTTACCATCGGTAGTACCGTACAAATCAGCAATTGGTGTAATGCTTAAATCTCTAACAAAAATTTCTGCCTCATTTTTGAATAATGATAGGGTAAGTTTTTTCATATATTGATAAATATTGAATTAAAATAATGTTAACTGTTGCCAAGGTTGATGCTTAAACTTAAAGTTTTGTTTACCAATTCTTTGACAGATCCATTCTACACAATCAGGCACAACTGAATTACCATATAAAGNCGGTAGTACCGTACAAATCAGCAATTGGTGTAATGCTTAAATCTCTAACAAAAATTTCTGCCTCATTTTTGAATAATGATAGGGTAAGTTTTTTCATATATTGATAAATATTGAATTAAAATAATGTTAACTGTTGCCAAGGTTGATGCTTAAACTTAAAGTTTTGTTTACCAATTCTTTGACAGATCCATTCTACACAATCAGGCACAACTGAATTACCATATAAAGCATATTGGTGATAAATTTTAGCAATTCGACACCAATTCTCAGGAAATCCCATTAAACGAGCATATTCAATATTAGTTAAACGGCGGAATTTATTACCGACTTGATATCTTTCATAATGTCTAGAAGTAGAAGCGGTTAATGTAGAAGTAACGCCATTAATGCCAAATATTGTATAGCCAAGACGCGCTCTTCCTCCTTGGTTATATAATATTTCCACACCATTACAATATCTATTTACAGTTTTGCTTTTTTTTATTCTTTCTTGGGTGTCAGAAGTAAAGTCAAATTGGGGATTTATTTCTGATTCATCTTGGAGAATATCTTTGAGTTTTTTTCTGGGTTTTATATCAACCATTAATGGCGAGGGTTGACTATACATTTGATTTTGATAAGCAATACCCCAGTTATAGTTTTTACTACTGAAATTCATAATAGGCTGCATATATTTTTGGATTTCACTATTTTCATTCCCAGGTAAACTTTCAATATCATTATCTGTTAAAAATACAGAAAACTTTTCTAGAGCAGGAGTGTTTTGAGTAGATTCAATACAAGTACCAAAAATAAAAATTCGGTCTCTGTTTTCGGGAATACCAAAATTTATCGGATTAATAATTCGCCATTCAATAAAATAGTCTAAGGAAGCAAGAGCATTTAATATAATTCGGAAATGATGCCCTTTTTCCATCCCTATAATTCTTTTAACATTTTCTAATAAAAAATATTTCGGCTTTTTAGCTTGGATTATTTCAAGTATTCCTTCAAAAAGTGTTCCCCTGACTCTATCTCTAATTCCCATTTTTTTACCTGCTTGACTAAATAGTTGACNAATATGCTAGTCGATGATGCCCAACTAGGATAAATTCTCCAAATATTTGGTTGTACAGAGCTGATGGTCATTTCAGTTAGCCTCCTCCGAAAAAACTCCCGAAAATATTTCGGCTTTTTAGCTTGGATTATTTCAAGTATTCCTTCAAAAAGTGTTCCCCTGACTCTATCTCTAATTCCCATTTTTTTACCTGCTTGACTAAATAGTTGACAGGGAAATCCAGCAGTGAAAATATCGTGTTCGGGAATTTCTGATAAATTAATTTGATTAATATCATCTAATACTATAGAACTACTACTAAAATTACTTTGATAAACTTGACAACAAAGTTCGTTAATATCATTAGCCCAAATATTGTCAATATTTGCAGCTTTCATTCCCAACTGAAAACCACCTATTCCAGCAAATAATTCTATGGCTTTTAGTTTGTTAGTTTGAGTCAATTTATTATTTCCTTTAAGTGAGTGATTTTTGATTTTGAGTATTGGTCTGCAAATACAGTTTCAGCAAAGGTTGAATTGTCAACAAAGCATAACTCGAACTTTCGCTTTTTTCAATTTTAAAATGGGCCTCAGTAACATTACAGTTATTAGCTATATTTGCGTATTTTTGACTATTCCCACCAATTTTTAAGATAGCTTGTTGCAGAGTATTTAAGTGTTTTCACTNCTGAATCATTTACTGCCATTATGTTAGTGGTAGTTTCTGCCGATGGTTATTTATCTGATGCTGAAGCTGACTTACTTTCTACCGTTTTAGGTCGAATGCAACTTTTCAGAAGTTACCCCAGTGAAGTTATGCGGAGAATGTTCGACAAACTTTGTGGAGTGCTGAAAAAACAGGGAAATGAAGCACTTATTAACGCAGCTTTAAACTCACTCCCCCACGAATTATATGAGACTACTTTTGCGATCGCCACTGACCTTGTTTTATCGGACGGTGAAGTTACAGAAGAAGAAGAGCAGCTTTTAGGCAGTTTGTGTAACGCTCTTGAAATTCCTAATGAGACAGTAAACGAAATTATCCGCGTCATGGTCATCAAAAATAAAGGTTAGTATTAAAAACATTTTGATACTTAAACTTTGCTTCTATCACCCACCTTTTATTTGAGGAGGGTGAATTTTTTTCGCCTAGTTATTGCCAAACTGAACCAAAAGAAATAACGTACCGTGGTGCAAATCAGAAGTTATAAAAAGGAAGTATGAACCAAGGAAAAACTCAGTCATAGATTATTTCTGACTTCTAATTTTATTATAACCGTTCACCAATACCAAAGTGGAAACGACAGTCACCTTCATCATTAATAGCTTAATCAATTCTAATCGGACTTAGAGGAGAATATAACTTTCAAGTTAGATTTATTTTGCCGTTCGCCCAAAGTTTCTGATAGTGTTTTCTATAGTTCAAAGGCGACTTTTTTAATATAGGTTATATAGGTTTGAGGACAATTACAGTTATTAGCTATATTTGCGTATTTTTGACTATTCCCACCAATTTTTAAGATAGCTTGTTGCAGAGTATTTAAGTGTTTTCACTATTGCGGAACTAATATATTTAGTCGATAATAAAAAAAATGGTTAAGACAGTTAATTATATTTCAGCTCATTCGGAGAGAAGAGATGAGAATACCATTTTATCTTGCCAACAATTTTTATTNTATTTAGTCGATAATAAAAAAAATGGTTAAGACAGTTAATTATATTTCAGCTCATTCGGAGAGAAGAGATGAGAATACCATTTTATCTTGCCAACAATTTTTATTAGTTAAAACCAGGAGAAAAAAATGGGATTATTTGATGGGTTGCGTAAATCTAAAAGTGTCAGCAGCGAAATAACTTTAGGACCTGCTGAATCATTTACTGCCATTATGTTAGTGGTAGTTTCTGCCGATGGTTATTTATCTGATGCTGAAGCTGACTTACTTTCTACCGTTTTAGGTCGAATGCAACTTTTCAGAAGTTACCCCAGTGAAGTTATGCGGAGAATGTTCGACAAACTTTGTGGAGTGCTGAAAAAACAGGGAAATGAAGCACTTATTAACGCAGCTTTAAACTC
>NZ_LGSU01001232.1 GCF_002260545.1 Hydrocoleum sp. CS-953
ACCTGAAAAAAATCCTTTGCGCCACCAATTTTTGGCTTGCACTCACCAAAAAATTCTGATACAATTTATTTATTTTGGTCAATTCTCCCATTTATATGACTATTTATTCAATAAAACAAATAAAATAATTTTTCATAAATCAGTTCAGTAGGGGCGGGTTATAGTTTAAGTTAACAAGTTTTAACATTAAATCAGATGAAGCCGCCCCAATCATATAATGTAGTAATTTAGATGTATCAGTCTAGTAAAGCAAAAAAAGTAAAAACATTTCTAAAATAATTCATCTACATCATTTTATCAAATCGATCAATACGCTTCAAAAGCCGTATAAAAGCAAACCCCATCACCACAACCAACAAAAGCAACACCAAAGCCAAACCAACCTGATTATTAACATATAGAATAGTCGCCGACAAAGTAAAACCACTAATCAACAAAGCATAATTAGTACCCATTTGCACACTACCAACCCGACGAACCAACCTATCTGTTTCTGTTGCTCTAACCCGAACCCTAATATCCCCCTGTTCTAACTTATCAATTGCATCCTCAATACGACGAGGCAAACCCAAAGCAGTAGAACTAACCTGAGCCGCTTGACGACCCAACTCATTTAATATAGTATTTGAACCTTGAGAACTTCCATCAGACATAAGCTGCATGGCAAACGGTTGTGCCACCTCCATAAAATTAAACTCTGGGTCTAAACCCTTGCCAACTCCCTCCAAAGTAGAGAAAGCTCGCATAACAAAAGTAAAAGTTGCCGGAAAACGGAAAGGTTGGTCATAAGCAACCTCATACAAATCATCACTAATAGCAGTAATTGACTGAGCTTCAAACGGCTTATCCATAAAATTATCCAACATATATTGGATAGAACGCCTCACTGGCCCCATATCTCCAGTAGGTTTTAATGCTCCTAAATCTATTAGAGATATAATTACCCTCTCAGCATCCTTTGAAGCAATCCCATAGAGAGTATCCATGAGTTTTTCCCGGATGTTAGACTTAATTTGCCCCATCATGCCAAAATCATAGAAAATTAATCCCCCTTCTGGACTAACAGCAATATTACCGGGATGAGGGTCAGCATGAAAAAAGCCATCATTCAAAAGTTGCCGTAGGTAAGCCTCAGCACCCATTCTTGCCAAAGCCTTTCTATTTTGCCCTGATGCTTCTAGAGCTTCATAATTACTAATTTTGATACCTGGAACATATTCCAATGTCAGTACCTGTGGCGCTGAATACCGCCAATAAACTCTGGGAACTTTTACCCAGTTAAAGTTGCGGAAATTACGACGAAAGGTATCAGCATTGCGACCTTCATTGAGATAATCTATTTCTAGCCAAAGAATTCGGCAACATTCGTCATAAATACCTAACCAGTCTCGACCACGACCCCATTTCGGGTGATTTTGAAAATAACGAGCTATTCCTTTAAGAATGGCTAAATCAATTTGGAAGAGTTTTTTGAGTCCTGGTCTTTGTACTTTAACTACTACATCTTCACCAGAGTGGAGTTGCGCTCTATGAACTTGACCTAGACTAGCGGCAGCTAAGGGAACTGGATCAAAACTTGGGTATAATTCTTCTACCTTTTTGCCCAGATCCTCTTGGATAATTATCTCAACTTGTTCGTAGTTAAAAGCAGGGACTTTATCTTGAAGTTTTGAAAGCTCTTCGACGTATTCTGAAGGAAATAAGTCAGCACGGGTAGAGAATAGCTGCCCCAATTTGATAAAGGTGGGACCTAACTCTAGCATTGTCTCTCTGACCCAAATAGCTTGTTTGCGCCGTCTGAGATTTCTCTTTTCTTCTGTTACTCCTCCGCGGTAACTCCAATCTTTTTTGTCTACCCAAAGCCAAGTTAGCCAAAGGAGAACGAAACTCCAAATATCAATGTAACGACGCTGGCGAGAGTAATTTTCTCTGTTCCAGCGATAAGCTTTCTGACTATAGGGTTTGCTGGGGGCTTTAGTCATTGAGCCTCCAGTTGTATAGTTAGCTTGTTCCTTGTGGTTAGTAATGTCATCGAGGAGAACAGACACAGTAGTAGTATTTTATAATTTGTGATATTATTAAAGGTTTAGCTCATAGCAATAAAAACCAATGAGCGCAGGTATAGTTTACTAAGATTCACAGTTGGAAGTCCCCTGTTTGATCTATATGATTCAGCTCCAGGATAAAAGCCCTGTTATAGTATACTGAATCTAAAACAGGAAATGGACTTCGATTTTAATATATACGGCAATTTCTTAGCAGGTTGAAGAATTCCGTAGGATCATTCAAGGCCAACATCAGTTATATGTCAAGAGGAACGACTACGATATTTTTGCAATTCTGCCCTGACTTGAGCTACCTCAGCCCTTAGATCGTCAATTATGGCTTGTAGGTCTTTGGGCTGAGAGTCCAATTCGTCAGAATTACTATTATTATTGGTGTTGTTTTCTACTTGAGCTTCTCTATCTGCTCTTTCTAAAACTTGTTCAATAAAGGTATGCAAGTTTTCTCTTTGTTCTGCATCAAATTTACCTATTCCACTAAGGGTATTGGTGATGCTATTTTCTAGTTGTTCATATACTCCTTCTGCAATAGCTCTACCGACAAAGAAAGCATGAATTGGTGATTTACTCATAATAAAAAATAGTTTATTTTGATGGTTTACTAGTAAGGATTCAGCTAGCTCGCGGTCAGCTAGTCTCCTAGGTCTGGACTGCGAAATTCAGCAATTAAAATGAACTATTATAGCTAAAGTTAGCTGATGATGTCCGATTTTACCTAGACTTTTAATTCTCGCTCAACCTCAGTTCTAATTCCTCCTATAAATAAAATAAACGAGGAACGCTGAGGGCTGTTAGGGTTTGGGTAGCATGACCTAGGATAGCTCCTCTTTTTTGCTGATGCAAAGCTCCGCTTTATATGTCGCGCAGCGTTTCGCTGCGCGACATGGAAAGCGCAGATACGACCCAGGAGGCAAGAGGCTGACTGACGGCTGAATGCTTACGTTTGCTAATCAATTTAGATGTTTTTTTTTAGCTAATCGGACTTGTTTTTTTATTTGCTTAACGAATTGTCTATTGATATTTAAGTTTGTTCAATAAGTGAGCCTTTTGTTAAATTTTAAAAGGTTTAGATTGAAATATATCTCACTCAGCACCCATTATTCAAATATCTAACTACTTAATTTAATTTTGTACTCATCTTAATATTTGAGACCTAATTTCTCAGTTAGAGTCAAGATGTGATTCTAATTGTAAAGTATTGTATCACATTATTTTATTAAGTGTCTTACCTAGTTTCTTAAAAGATGTTGATCTTTAGGTGAACTACGCTATATATCAATACTATGGGTCTGAGCTGGGCTTTGATATTCACCACGAATAGTGTCTAACAGAGCTGTTACCAAGGAATAAGGTTCTTAGTTTTGCCAGACAACTTACATTCCCTCAGAATGGTAGTATTGCCAGTTCCTAATACTATTTCACCGAAGTCAAAAGTCAGGCATTAAGATTTTGTAGGCTAAAAACTTTGAAGCTACAGTAATTCCAGGAAATTATTTTATATCTAAAGTTTGAAACTATTTGTGAAATCTTTAAAATTGAATTGGTATAACGATTTTATCGACCAAAAGTTAATGTACTTTTCATAATATGGAAGCTAAACTTTTGCTAAAAATCTACTTTTAAAAGATCAATTTATCTCAGAAAAAAGTTCAATTAATAGTAGTCATCTGGATACTGATTTTGCTGTTGATATTTTTGAGAGTCGTACTTCGGATATTTAGGTTGATAATCAGAAGGATAATATTTTTCACTATTGTCATTAGATGAATAATTGTAGGGAGATAGTTGAGTTTTCACATCACCCGAATAATTGACTTTTTCTGACCAAGATTTATCCTCATTAGAGACAGATAAACTATTGGGGAAAAACTCATCCTTTTCAAAATATGGCTTAGGTAATTTGTTTAATTTTGGTGGGTTTATTGAATAAGTTTTAACTGAAGGAGAACCAAAAAGAGGACTGGACGGGTCGTGATTTCGGAAACTATAATTTTCCTCTTGCTTCAGACTTTCTAATAAATTACTTGACGTCAAAGATGCAATTTTGTTATTAGTTTTGGCATAGCTATAACGCAGGGTAATATCAAAACCTATCCATCCAAAAGTTCCAGCAGTCAAGACAAACAACAAAAAAATTGTCAATTGGAAAGAAAGTTGATTAATCCAACTAAATTTATTATCTGTACAATTAGGGATGCAGTTTGCATCATTGTGAGGCTTTATATTTCTTTTGTTAACCCTGTTCCTAGGAACTTCATTAGTCAGAAATTTACCTGCTTTCTGCTCAATAGTTGATTCTGATTTAAGCTCCATCAATTGATCGTTATTCTTAAACCTAGATGGTTTCTCTGCTAAATAATTATTTTGTTTTTTTATCTCTATAAGATTTGATTCATTTAAAAGAAGTGCCAACCAACCTTCTACCGTTTGAGGTCGTTTTTCAGCATCTATTTCTAATCCCATGAGAATAGTATTCTCAATACCTGGAGTAAGATTAGGTTGAAAATATTTTAATTCTTTGGCAAAAAATTTAAGTGTTTGAGGAACAGCTTGAGAAAGCCTTAAAGCTGCAGGAGTAGGAGCCTTACCAGTAAGTAAATAGTATAATGTCGCTGTTAAAGCATAAATGTCTGTTGCAGGACTTAACCTTTGTTGTGGATTACACTGTTCTGGTGGTGAATATCCCACAGAAAATAAATTAGTATGAGTTTGCCTAATTCCTGGAGTTAAATCACAGGTAATGCCAAAATCAGTTAGTACAACTGTATTAGTTCCAGCTCGCCTAATGATATTCTTAGGTTGTATATCCCGATGTAAAAACCCATTTTTGTGAACTACTGAAAGAGCTGAGGCAATTTGATGTATATAATGAGCGGCTTGATTTGGATGGAAATTATAGCCAGACTGTATTAACTCAGCCAAATTTTGACCCGGTATATAGTCCATTACTATAAAGAAAAGATCATCTTCCTCAAAAAAGTCCCATACTTTGACAATGTTGGGATGTCCAGATTTAGCCAGAAGGTGAGCCTCAGTTATAAATTGATGTTTAAATTTGGGAAAATCTTGATGTTTGTGTAGACTTTCATTGAGAGTTTTGAGTACAACAATTTGGTTAAAATGATGATGAATGGCTCGGTAAGTTATACCAAAGCATCCTTGGCCTAAAATACGCTCGATAGTATATTTTCCTTTTTGAAGGACAACTCCTGGTGTCAGGTTCATAAAATACTCATTTTTATAAAATTGTTAGTGGTCAGAATACAACAATATGCTTGTAGTTGATTCTGCTCGATTGATTATAGATGAAGTTCGTAACATACTCCCACAAGGAGTTTAAAGTATAGCCTGGGCTTCTGCATTTTGGGAAAGATTAGCTTAATTAAAGGTTATGATAATATCAATTTTTGCCCTGGGCAATTAATTGACTGTAGATTCATCTCACGCGCTTCTCACAGATTATGGTCTGAGATGAATCTACGCTCTAGCTAAAATTGGAAAATCTAAATACAGCAGATGCCAAGTATGTGAGGTAAAAATATTAACGTTTTAACGCAAAGCTTCCTTAACAAACCTCTGTAGTCAGGGCATTTTGCCTGCAAGTAGTGTAGCTGAGTGAGATGAAATTCACTATATTATCAGGATGAAAGAAAGTGGTTAAGTAGTAGCCGGAAAGAGCGGAATTAGGTAATCTAGCTCAGTAATTATTAAAGATTGTCAAAAACGAAAATCAATAAAATAGAATATTTATGAGGGAAAAAAAATCTGAGCCTACACTTAGTCCAATTGCAGAAAATCTGGTGCTAGGTTTACCAGTACATTGTATTGATGACTACCCTGGTTGCTTACTTTCTCGATTAGAGGCAGGAGTAGGAACTCATGTTGTTACCCTGAATGCAGAAATGGTAATGCAGGCTGAGAAAAATCATGTCTTGGCTGAGATAATTCGTCAGGCTGAATTGGTAGTTCCTGATGGAGCTGGGGTGGTTTTATACTTAAGGCTTAAGGGTAAATTTGTACGGCGTTGTCCTGGTATTGAATTAGCAGAAAGTCTTTTGTGCCAAGCCATGAAACAGAATCCACAGAATTTAGTATTTTTCTATGGAGGAAAACCAGGGGTAGCTATTAAAGCTGCTGAGACTTGGCAAGAAAAAGTTCCAGGGTTAGCTATTGCTTGTCAGCATGGTTATTTATCTCCAGCAGAGGAGAAGGAACTTTTACAGACTTTGGGACAATTACAACCAAGATTAATATTTGTGGGTTTAGGGGTGCCTCGTCAAGAGTTGTGGATTGCAGAACATCAACATATTTGTCCTCAAGCAATCTGGATTGGTATTGGTGGTAGTTTGGACATATGGGCTGGTGTTAAGGAAAGGGCACCTGCTTGGTTTTGTGATAATTCTTTGGAATGGTTGTATCGACTTTATCAAGAGCCTTGGCGTTGGCGACGAATGTTGGCTCTACCACAATTTGCTTGGAAAACTTTGATGGAAATCAAATTTTAGACAAAAAGAGGCGATTGTAATGTCTATCAGGGGTAATTTAACTGATTTTTAGTTAAAAGTCAATCATTAATTAACAAAACAAGGAATCAAGAAGCAATGAATTTTGAATATGAGTATGAACAATGTCTAGAAAAACTGAACTGGGCAACTAAGGAACTACAGGTAGAAGTTGAACCAGAGAAACTTGCTGAAATTGCTGAGTTAATTGTGCAACCAATGACAGGGCCATGGCGTTATTTTCATACTCCAAATCATATTTTTGAAGTGGGAGTTTCACAAGATGCGATTGAAGTATTAGCTGCTTTATTCCACGATTTAGTCTATGTACAAGTAGATCATAGTGTTAATTTTAATCTCAGTTATTATCTTGCTCCTTATATTCAAGAAACACAAGGAAAGTTAAAAATTAGGGAAAAAAATGAATTGCCTAAGGATCAGACTTTTGAGATGGTAACATCTATTTTTGGTTTTTTTGTTGCTCAGGTTTTGTTACCTTTTGGTGGGCAAAATGAGTTTATGAGTGCTGTAGTTGCTGCTAAAGTAATGGAAACATTTCTCACACCTAAACATCTGTTTCAAATTATTGCTTGTATTGAATCTACGATTCCATTTCAACCTATTTCGGAAGATGGCTTGACTGCCACTGAACGTCTCTATCAAAGACTCAAAGAAACTAATACTAAGTTAAATATTAATCTTAGTGATGGAGAACTTTATGAAACAGTAAAAAAATCTGTTAGACTATCTAATCGAGATGTGAGTGGGTTTGGTTCTCCTACTTCAATTTTTCTAGATAATACCTGGAATTTATTACCAGAAACTAACCACAATCTCACTAATGGAAATTCTTATACAGTTTGTGAATATCGCATTGCTTTAGAAAAAACAGAAGGATTTATTAATCATTTGAATCCCGATTTGATTTTCCGCAAATTTGATGAAGAACCAGATGAAAAAACTTATAAATGCTGGGTTGAACAGGCAAAAAAGAATATTGAAGTTGCTAAAATTTATCTGGGAAGTAAAATTTTTACTCTAGCTTTTATTGAAGCATTATCTATGCGATTAGGGTTAAATATACCTCTTTCAACAATGGTGGGAGAGTTGCCTAGTCAAGGACACATTCCGGCTCATTTGGAGGATTTTTTGCCAGATATTCACAATCCTTATCAACCTCAAAATAATTTGCAACGTGAAGTATTAACTTTATTGGCAGATGGGCGGAGTCAAAATGCAGTTTATGATATGAGAAATTCACCATTGAGTACATTTATGGTGAAATATATAGGATTTGATGAAGTAAAAAAACAAAGAAAAAGAACTAATGATTTTTGCCAAAAAAAGATTTCTGCGGAAGAGTTTATTGATGGCTGTAACCAAAATTTAGTTAAGACGGTTATTGAGGGAATTTTAGAGTTATTTGAGAGTCGTAAGCAAGCAATTGGTGGGGTCAAAAAAGTGAAGTATATCAACTGTAATCAAAACCACTAATAGACATCTCGTCGGCAAAAAACATAAAATATTTTATTCAACAATCTTGGGTTATATCGTCAACAAAGGTCTCAGGAGCAGCAAAGTTAGCTGTTCTATTTTGTCAATTTTCGCTTAGAGTAAAATTATACAGCGCTTCCCGTTGTTATGAGGTACAAAATTTTAGGTTTGAGGGAACAGGGAATAGGGAATAGGGAATAGGGAATAGGGAATAGGGAATAGGGAATAGGGAATAGGGAATAGGGAATAGGGAATAGGGAATAGGGA
>NZ_LGSU01001233.1 GCF_002260545.1 Hydrocoleum sp. CS-953
TTCCTATTGCGTATATAGCAATAGAAATGAATCAAATTTTTATTTCTGATTTGCTAAAAGTTTGCCTCTAGATTTTGTAGGTAAAAACTCTGGAGGAATGTGCCAGAAAGTACAAGGGTTTTTGTCGTCGCTATAGGTTAAAAAAGAAATCCCCTAGAAAGTACCACTGGGGAAGTAGACTTCTAGGGGATACTATTCTCAACTTTGGGTAGAAGGGGCGATCGCTCAGTCATATTTTTGTTGTAATAGTCATAAGGACAAACATACCATACCCAAAGTTGTTAAGTCGAAAGGAAAGAATGAATTTTGACAAGACTTATTAATGAAATGAGAAATTAAAGAAGCGATGGCTTCTCATATATAGTCTATAGTCATTTCAAATAAAGATGGAACACTAATGCACAAAAAGTCAGAAATTAGAACGAAATAGCCCTGGTTTTTGGTAGATAAAAATTAACCTCTAACTTCAGTGAAATAATATCAATCACTTGACTAGAAGAAGAAAAGATAAAAGCTCAAAGTAAAGTTGTAAAAATTAGCCTTTACCGAATTATTAATTATTAATTATTAATAATTAAATAATTATGGTTTAAGGCCTCCCCTTTTAAGGGAAAAAAAGCGGTCGTTAGCGGAGCTTCCCGAAGAGTGGGATGGCNAGATAAAAATTAACCTCTAACTTCAGTGAAATAATATCAATCACTTGACTAGAAGAAGAAAAGATAAAAGCTCAAAGTAAAGTTGTAAAAATTAGCCTTTACCGAATTATTAATTATTAATTATTAATAATTAAATAATTATGGTTTAAAGCCTCCCCTTTTAAGGGAAAAAAAGCGGTCGTTAGCGGAGCTTCCCGAAGAGTGGGATGGCGTTAGCGCAGCGGGTCCGTAGGAGCGGGTCTCCTGCTCTTACAGAGCCGCGAACGCTTTTCATGTCGGCGACAGCCGAAACGCCATATCCAATCGACCAAGAAAAGAAATAATATTTCCTTATCTTCAATCAAGAACGGTTTTAACCAGAGGTAATTATCAATTATCAATTATCAATTATCAATTATCAATTAATGAATTCTTCCTTCTTACTTCTTCNTCAAGAACGGTTTTAACCAGAGGTAATTATCAATTATCAATTATCAATTATCAATTATCAATTAATGAATTCTTCCTTCTTACTTCTTCCTTAATGAGAACGAAATAGCCCTAACCAGGCCACTTTGCTATAAATTATAAATTCTGAATTCTGAATTCTAATTAACATTAGTCAAACTCTGAAACTTACCAGTAAATCTATTAAAGAACAACTCTAAAACTGTCCGCTTACCAACATTAATATTAGAATTAATTGCCATACCATTCTGCAAACCAATTTCCAGGTCATTCTCATTATCCAGAACAAATGTTTGCCGTTCTAAATCAATCGTAGTTTCAAAAGAAAAATAAGGTCTTCCTGCTTCTTGGTCTGGTGGAATAGCATCATCACTAATAGAAATAACCTCCCCAGTTACTGTACCAAACTCATTCGCAGGTAAAGCTTCAACTTGTACTTCTACAGGTACACAGTCAACATCTTTCAAACCTAACTTTTCTCGATTTTCTTTCAGCTCCGGACAAGCACATTTTTTACCCGGTTCACATTCAATAACCTCTCCACCAGCTAACTCTTGGTCATGATAAGATTCTAATTTTTTCCGTTTATCATTTAAAGCTTTTAACACCAGAGCAACATCTTTATTCTGAATATAAACCACTGCTTCCAAACCTTCATCATCATCCAATACTGTCAGTAAAGGTTGAGTTTGTTGTGCCTCATAAGAAGCATCCTCACATCTTTCTGGTTGTATATCCCCTGGTTTCAAAACCTCATTAATTACATATTGACAAATAGGGTCAGTTTTCATATCTAAAGAAGAGTCTTCTTTAGTAGTAGGTTGTANTAAAGCTTTTAACACCAGAGCAACATCTTTATTCTGAATATAAACCACTGCTTCCAAACCTTCATCATCATCCAATACTGTCAGTAAAGGTTGAGTTTGTTGTGCCTCATAAGAAGCATCCTCACATCTTTCTGGTTGTATATCCCCTGGTTTCAAAACCTCATTAATTACATATTGACAAATAGGGTCAGTTTTCATATCTAAAGAAGAGTCTTCTTTAGTAGTAGGTTGTAAATCAAAAATAACTCCCGAAACTGGGGCTTTTAAAACTTGATTATCGCGAGCTTCTTCTAATTTTTCTATCTGAGCATTAACTTCAGTTAGTTGCTTATTATTTTCTAGTTGCAAACGAGTAAACTGAGAATCTATTCTGGCAATTTCTCTACCTTTATTTTCAGCAATTCTGGCATAAAGTTCTCTTGCCCAAGCGTCTCTTGTATTTTTTAATTGTTCTTTGGTTCTATTAATAGATACATTTAAACGTTGTTGTTCTAACCTAGCACGTTGTACTTCTGCCTGACGAGCTTTAACTTCTCCTTCTCTAGCATTAATATCTGCTTGCCTAGAATTAATTTCTCCCTCGCGAGAATTTATTTCTCCCTCTAAAGTATTAAGCTCTGCTCTGCGAGAATTTACATCTCCTTCTCTGGCATTTATGTCCGCTAACCGGGTATTAATTTCTCCTAATCTAGTATTTATTTCTGCTGCTCTTGATTGTATCTGGTCTTGTTGTCTTAATATCTCACTTTCCCCTCGAAATACTTCTTGTTCCTGGCGTTTTTTTTGCAGTTCAGCGATCGCTCCTTCTTCTACTAAAGGAGATATTTGTCCGAGAATTTCTTCGTTAGAACCTAATACTTTTTCTGATTTACCTAATTGTCCTTTTGCTAGTTCTAATTGTTCTTGGGAATACTTTAGTTGTGCTTGAGTATTGTTCAGTTGTTCTCTGGCAAATTTCAGTTGTTTTTCTGCATTATTTAATTGTTCATAAGCATAGGTTAGCTGTTGCTTGGTATTATTTAATTGTTGTCTGGAAAATTGTANTCCTAATTGTCCTTTTGCTAGTTCTAATTGTTCTTGGGAATACTTTAGTTGTGCTTGAGTATTGTTCAGTTGTTCTCTGGCAAATTTCAGTTGTTTTTCTGCATTATTTAATTGTTCATAAGCATAGGTTAGCTGTTGCTTGGTATTATTTAATTGTTGTCTGGAAAATTGTAATTGTTGTCTAGAGTATTGTAATTGTGTTTGGGCTATTCTTAGTTGTTCTGTTGCTGCTTCTTCTTCTTTTTCTGCTTGTTGAAGTTGTTTTTGTAGCTCTCTAACTTGTAATTCTACAGCACCTACACGAGAGTTATATTCAGCTTTGTAGTTGATATATAATCCTTGTAAACTAGGGTCAATATTGACAAAACGGCCTCTGTTTAGGTAAAGTTCATCAATTAAGGCGCGATATGCTTGATTTTCTGATATTCTAGTTTGTCTTTCTTGAGCAAGTTTTTGTAAATCTGGGGGTAAGGCTGTGGGAACTTTACCATTTAGNATTCTACAGCACCTACACGAGAGTTATATTCAGCTTTGTAGTTGATATATAATCCTTGTAAACTAGGGTCAATATTGACAAAACGGCCTCTGTTTAGGTAAAGTTCATCAATTAAGGCGCGATATGCTTGATTTTCTGATATTCTAGTTTGTCTTTCTTGAGCAAGTTTTTGTAAATCTGGGGGTAAGGCTGTGGGAACTTTACCATTTAGTACGTCTTTATAGAACTCATTTTCTCTTTTGAGGGTTTCTCTTAATTCTTTAGCGGAACCTAAGTCTGCACTAGGAGCAGTAGGACTAAAGGTTAGTAATGGTTGATTCTTTTCGACGCGATCGCCATTTTCTACATGAAGTCTAACTACATTTCCACTTGTAGGAGCTTGGACATTTATAGAACCATCTTTAAGTTCTAACTGACCTGTTGCGGGTACAGCTTGGTCTATCTCGGCAAAGTAGGCCCAGATTATAGCTGAACTGGTCATTAACATAATCATCCAGAGAAATAGGCGAGATAATATAGCTGGTTTCTCTAAAATTACTGGTTGTTCGTTTAGTGATGCTGATTTATCTTGCATTTTTTTTAATAATTAGGGAGTAGGGAGTAGGGAGTAGGGAGTAGGGAAGAAGAGAAAACTTTTCAATAAAGAATCATAAGTTAGTAGTGGTTGAGAAGGAAGAATTAAAACAGTGAGGAACTGCTCACCCGCCACTAATTTTTCATTAAAAACTATCACCTTCTAACTTTGAATANTAGGGAGTAGGGAAGAAGAGAAAACTTTTCAATAAAGAATCATAAGTTAGTAGTGGTTGAGAAGGAAGAATTAAAACAGTGAGGAACTGCTCACCCGCCACTAATTTTTCATTAAAAACTATCACCTTCTAACTTTGAATAACTTAGGTATTGTATGCAAGTTTTCTGACACTTTTTAGTATTGGGTGGTTTGATAATTTTTATCAAATTTATTAACTCCTTCTAACTTTTAATAACTTAGGTATTTTACTTAAGTTTATTTCTTCATTACTTCTGACTCCTGACTTCTAAATTCTCAAACTTATAACTGATAACTGTTAACTGAAATTACTGGTTNACTTAGGTATTTTACTTAAGTTTATTTCTTCATTACTTCTGACTCCTGACTTCTAAATTCTCAAACTTATAACTGATAACTGTTAACTGAAATTACTGGTTTTTCGTTACTTCTGACTCCTGACTTCTAAATTCTCAAACTTATAACTGATAACTGTTAACTGAAATTACTGGTTTTTCGTTTAGTGATGCTGATTTATCTTGCATTTTTTTTTAATTAGGGAGTAGGGGGTAGGGAGTAGGGAGTAGGGAAGAAGGAAAAAGGGTTAAATAGGAAGGAATCAGGAAAGAGAGAAAGGGAAAGTCTTTGAGGAAAGAATCAGAGATTAGTTGATTTCAGTTATCAGTAGTTTTCTTGACTCTTTCTAACCTTTAATAATTTAGTAATTGTACTTAAAACTCCTTCTCTCCTAGATAACTAAAGCCTTCCTCCTTCTTTCTGCTTAGTAATTGTACTTAAAACTCCTTCTCTCCTAGATAACTAAAGCCTTCCTCCTTTTTCCTTATTATTGTTGAGATTCTTGTTGTTGATAGAGACAGAAATAACGTCCTTTAACTGCCATTAATTCGTCATGTGTTCCTTGTTCTACCACAGAACCTTTATCCATCATAATTATAGTATTAGCATTTTTTACTGTTGTTAAACGGTGAGTAATAAAGAAGACTGTTTCACCTTGGAAAGCCTCAGCTAAATTCTCACAAACTTGACGTTCTGAACTGTAATCTAAGGCGCTAGTTGCCTCATCTAAAATTAACAATTTGGGATTTTGTAGAACTGTTCGAGCCAGAGCAATTCTTTGTCTTTGCCCCCCAGATAAAGAAGCACCTCTTTCTCCCACCATTGTGTTATAACCACTAGGCAAATTCATAATAAACTCATGGGCAACTGCTATTTTAGCAGCACGAATAATTTCATCGGTTGTTGCATCTGGATTTGTCAAAGCAATATTATCTTGAACGGTACCATTAAACAGGAGAGTATCCTGCAAAACCACTCCAATTTGACGANTCTTTGCCCCCCAGATAAAGAAGCACCTCTTTCTCCCACCATTGTGTTATAACCACTAGGCAAATTCATAATAAACTCATGGGCAACTGCTATTTTAGCAGCACGAATAATTTCATCGGTTGTTGCATCTGGATTTGTCAAAGCAATATTATCTTGAACGGTACCATTAAACAGGAGAGTATCCTGCAAAACCACTCCAATTTGACGACGTAAAGAATATAATTCTACCTTTTGAATATCGTATCCATCAACAAAAATTCGACCTGAAAGTGGTGGATATAAACGCTGTAATAATTTCATTAATGTACTTTTTCCGGAACCACTCAAACCTACAATTCCGACAAAATAACCAGCAGGAAATTCTAAGTTTATATTTGCTAATTGTAGAGGTCCGCTTTGAGTAAACCTGAAGGAAAGTTCTTCAAATTTTACACTGCCATTTATTGGTGGCATATCAATATTATTCCGGTCTTCCTCATCTACTTCCGGTTCAGTATCTAAAACATCTCTTAGTCGTTCAATTGACATTCCTACTTCTTGGAAACTCTGCCAAACACTAACAAAACGGAGTAAGGAACCTGTTACATTACCAGCAATAATTCGGAAGGCAATTAATCCCCCTACAGATAATTGACCATCAATAACTAAATAAGCACCAACCCATAAAAGAGCCAGTCCGGAAAGTTTATTTAAAAAGGTACTAATAGAACTAGAAGTAGTCTGAGTCAGAACAGTATTAAAACTAGCAGTCATAAACTTGGCATAACGACCTGACCATTCCCAACGAGACCGGAGTTCTAAATTTTGCGCTTTAATAGTCTGCACACCATTTAGTACCTCTACCAAGTATGACTGAGAGTCGGCATAACGTTCCGCCTTTTTCCGCAGTAACCTTCTGACAATGGGAGAGTTAATTAAAATAATTCCAGCAAAGAAAGGCAACCCAGCCAAAGCAACGGCAGTCATTAATGGATTAAGAGCCAACATTACGGCAACATAAATTACTGAGAATACGGCATCCAAAACTACTGTTAAGGCTGTACCTGTCAGAAAATTTCTAATATTAGCTAATTCTCCAATCCTACCGGTTAAGTCACCCACCCGACGATTATCAAAATAATTAAGTGGTAAACGGAGCAAATGGTCAATTACTTCGGAGCTAAGTTTGACATCTATACGGTTAGTCGTATCTACAAACAAGAAAGTCCGTAAACCTCCTAATAAAGCTTCAAACAAAGCTATACCTAACATTAATATACCTAGAACATCTAGGGCTTCAATATTCCGTTGCCCCATAACTTTGTCGATAATAATCATGGTCATTAGGGGGTTGACCAAGCCAAATATCTGTACAAAAAATGAGGCAATTAATACTTCAATAAATACTGTGCGATGTTCCATCAGGGAAGGAACAAACCACCAAAAACTAAACTGTTCCTTCTGTTCCGTCTTTGGTGCTTGGAGTAGTAGAATCTGTCCCGACTCTCCCCAAATTTCCTGAAACTCTCCTGGTTTGAGGCGAGTTAATCCAAATTCTGGACTACCTACAACAATTTCTTGTTCTGTAATACTATAAAGTATGGCAAAACTATCCTGCCATTGAATCAAAGCAGGAGCCTTGAGGCGAGGTACTGCTGCTGCCGAGACTTGTGCCAGTTGACCGCTTAATCCCATCATCTGAGCGATCGCTCCACAAGCTTGCAAAGATACCCTACCTGCTGTACGAATCTGATTATCCAATACCCGACGAATAACATCCCGACGGAACTTCAGACCCAGGTGTTTAGCCAACATTTGGAAGCAGGCTAAGGGAGCTGCTATTTCCCCTTTGGCTCGGAAAATTGGATATTTTTTTGATGGGGTATCTTGAGCAACTGTTGGTTCTGGAGGACGTGCTGGTGCTTGAGGCACTATCGACATATCCAAGGGAGCTAACCCTGTTTTTTGCTCACCATTTTCTGTTAATTGAGTTTCCTCAACTTCGGCGTTGGTCTGTTGTTCGGGAAATCCTAGTATTCTTGCTCCTCTAGCTCCTTCTACTTTCAGAGATTTACCTGCTCCATCCAACAATACTTGGCTACCAGGGGCAAAATCTCCTACTACCCCACTACTCACCAACCATATTTTTGACCCATTTAGAATAGACCCTAGTTCTTGAGTTTTTGTATCTCCTGGGGGCAGATTTACTACTAAGGTATTTGAGACAACATTTTGGGATAACTGTTTGAGGTTAACATTAACTTCTGCCCTTCTGGCAAATTCTTGGCTTAGTAGTTCATAAACCTCACTTACTGCGGGAGTTTCCAGGAAAGCTTTACCAAATTCTGGTTCCGTTTCTAATACGGCGAAAAAATCTGCTGTTGGTAGAGTAACTGCAATTAAGTCTGTTGAGGCAAGTGCTGTTTCACAAGGCATCCCCCGTAGCAACCCTGGCCAACCTAGTATTTCTCCTGGTCCAACTAATTTTAAACTGACATGACGTTGCGATCGCTGGTCATAACCTAATATTCTTGCCTGACCCTGATAGATAATTGCTATCTGGGTCGGCATTTTTTCTCTTTCAAATATTGGTTGTCCGGCACGGTAACCGAGAAGTTGACATTTTCCTGTTAATTGTTTTAGAGCATTTTCCGAAAGCAGATTAAATGGAGGTTTTTCTCCCAGAAATTCTTGTATTTGTACTCTTGATATTGTTGAAGAAGTAGCCATAACGAATAATTGATAATTGATAATGGATAATTGATAATTAAAGCATTAGACAATTAGATATTTTCAAAACTCTTTACA
>NZ_LGSU01001234.1 GCF_002260545.1 Hydrocoleum sp. CS-953
TAGCAATCCCAAATAGGTTGTGAACAAAACATTTATTCAATAATTGATAATTGATAATTACCTCTTCCTTTTAGGAAGAGGATTGAATAAAAGGAAAAATTTTTCTTGTTTTTCCTTGAAAGGATAAGCTTTTAACCTTTATTTTTCGGTAAAAATACAACAGGCAACAGAAGTAATAATTTTCCAGTTTTTATCTATTTCTTGATTTTTGATAAATTATTTAGGGTTGCTGTAATTTATTCTAATAAATGTAAGGATAATTAACTATGAATTTTGAGTTTCAGCCCCTGATAGTTTAATCAACTTTTCTAGACATATCTTTTCTGAGAAAATAGCTGACAAAGTTCAATGACTTTGGTTTGTAGGGTAGATATTTCCTCTTTTCCTTGCTTGAGACTTACCTCCAACTCTAGTAATAAAGGTAAGGTTTTCTGTAACTTATTTAATGATAAAGACTTCACCTCCTGTCGTAAAAAATATACCCTTTTAGGGTTGCCTATTTCTGCAGCTTGGGCGATCGCCTTTTCATCTTTTTCTCCTCTCTCTATCATTAATTTTACCCAAAACCATGTTCTAAATTGGCCTACTAAAGTGGCTACTATTCTTAATGGATGTTCATTGTGGGCAATTAAATCTGCTACTAGCTCCAAAGCTTTAACTGTATCTCCCGAACGAATAGCTGTGGCCAACTTTAGACTACTTTGAGTCTGAGACCCCACCAGAGTAGTAATTACTTCTAAATCTAAAACAGTATTTTGAGAAGCATAAAGTTGCAATTTAGTCAACTCACTATGGAGTTGTCGGCGATCGTTACCTAAAGCTTCTGCCAAAAAAGTAATTCCAGCAGGAGTAAGTTTAACTCCTACTTCCTGAGCCATTTCCTTGACTTGCTGCTCCAATAATTCTGTTTTCCAAGGAGGAATAGGAGAAAAATCTCGAACTTGAGCCACTTTTTGGATCAATTTTGTAGACTTAAGTCTTTTATCAGGTTTATTGGAAGTAGTAAATAATAGCACAGTTGTTTCAGGAATTTGAGGTAGAGTCCGTTCCAAATCTTCTAACAAATTTTGTGAGCAATGCTGAGTTATATTAGTATCGACGAGCCAGACAAAACGACTACCAGAACCAAACGGTGGAGTCATGGCCTGATTTAATCCAGTTTGAACTGCATCTGTTGCTGGCGAAATTTTGTCATAATTAAAGCTAGCCCAGGTAGGATCGAGGACAGATTCACGCAAAGCATTAACAGCTTGCATCATTGAATATTCATCCTCGCCAAAGTAGAGGTAAATTGGCATAAGAAGCTATTATTTGACCTAAAAATTTGGGTTTCAAGCCTCCTCTTTCAAGGGGATAAAAAAATAATATTCCGTATTTTGAACCCTCCTGGTTCAGCAGGAGGTACTGATAACTGTTAACTGTTAACGCAGTTCCTCCGATAGGAGGCTAACTGATAACTGAAATGATAAGGGGCAATTAGATTGGACGATACATATCAGAACTACATTAACCGAGTAGCTCAGATGACGCTACTACAAAGTTACAAGTCTCAGTTGGAATATATCCAACCTTCTCCAAAATTTACTAAGCTGGATGGCCAATTTCAGGCTACACCTTTTCCTGGTTATTCGGTAATTACTCCACCAGGGGAAGAGGACTCACAAAATAGTAATTTTTATCAGCATTTACAACAATGTCAAGACAAATTAAAGGAACTATTCGNGAGTAGCTCAGATGACGCTACTACAAAGTTACAAGTCTCAGTTGGAATATATCCAACCTTCTCCAAAATTTACTAAGCTGGATGGCCAATTTCAGGCTACACCTTTTCCTGGTTATTCGGTAATTACTCCACCAGGGGAAGAGGACTCACAAAATAGTAATTTTTATCAGCATTTACAACAATGTCAAGACAAATTAAAGGAACTATTCGGTCCCAGTTTAATGATTCCGGTACCTAGCAATAGTTTTCATTTAACCTTGGCTGATTTAATTTGGGAAAGTGCCTTTATAAATGCTAGTCAAAATAATCCTCAATTTGAGGAAAAATTACGCTCTTGTATTGGAGAAAGTTTTCAGGAGTTATCTATTTCCCCAAATGGCCATAAAATTCAATGGCAAATTTTTGGAATTATAGTCATGACTAGAGCAATTGGTGTTTGTTTAGTGCCAAAAGATGAAGGTTCTTATGAGCAAGTTCTAAAATTACGTCGGTCAATTTATCAAAATCCTAATTTCATTGCTTTAGGTATTGAACAGCAATATCATTTTACTGCTCATGTTACCTTGGGATATTTTGGGGAAATTCTATCAGATTTAGATATTGCTGGTTTGGCAGATAGTATTTCAGAACTAAATCATCAATGGTTGGAAACTACTCCAGAAATTTTGGTAAATCGTGGAGAACTCCGAAAGTTTGATGATATGATGCGGTACTATCAACAACCTGATTGGCCTGTAGTAGATTTACAATGAAATCAGGCCATAAATAAGACCTGACTTCATTAGATATCTCCAGAAAAGAGGGAACAGGGAACAGGGAACAGGGAACAGGGGGGAGTAATTGATAATTTATGGATAAGAATTGNAAATTTTGGTAAATCGTGGAGAACTCCGAAAGTTTGATGATATGATGCGGTACTATCAACAACCTGATTGGCCTGTAGTAGATTTACAATGAAATCAGGCCATAAATAAGACCTGACTTCATTAGATATCTCCAGAAAAGAGGGAACAGGGAACAGGGAACAGGGAACAGGGGGGAGTAATTGATAATTTATGGATAAGAATTGATTTGATTTTTCATTTTTGGAGAAGTCTATTAGTTATATAGATAGAAGAATTGGTGAATATAATTTGAGTCCCGCCGAATAATTCCATTTTCGGCGGGTTATTTCAATTATCAGTTACCGAATAATTAAGGTTTAAAGCCTCTCACTCGCCGTGGAGAAACAATGAATTTATTTTCCTTTTATTCAATCCAATCCGTTTTAGGGAGAGGTANCAATTATTGAACACTTAGTCTCCTGCGGAGGAACTTCATTAACAGTTATTACTCAATACGGTTCAGTTAAGGATTTTTTTTGATCGAATATCTTTTTCATCCCCTGAAAAAGGAAGGCTGGAAACCTGATTTTTTGGTCATTCGCTTATAGAAGTTTTCCAGTCTATAGGGTGTAGACTTATAGAACAATAGGTGAAAAACTAGATGGAGAGACTCAGGGACAAGTAGGGAAAAAAACGTAATTATCGTGACTATAAATGTTATTGGCATAGGTTTAGATGGAGTTAGTGGACTAAATGAGTTAGTACGGAAAATTGTGGAAAGAGCGACTTTATTGGTAGGAAGCGATCGCCATCTCCGTTATTTTCCTAATCATAACGCCGAAACTATTTTACTAGGAGATGTACTTGAGGCAATTGTAGAAATACGACAGCATTTAGATACTCCTAATAGTTGTATAGTGGTTTTAGCTTCAGGAGATCCCCTATTTTTTGGTTTAGGAAGGTTATTAGTTACACATTTCCCAGCAGAAAAATTAAGGTTTTACCCCCATCTGAGTTCTGTACAATTAGCTTTTAGTCGCATCAAAATTCCTTGGCAAGATGCAAAAATAATTAGCGTTCATGGTCGCTCTATGGATGAGTTAATTCAAGCTTTACAGCAGGGAGTTGAGAAAATTGCTGTGTTAACAGATCCAACGAATACACCAAAGGCGATCGCTAATTTGCTACTAGCTTTAAATTTACCAACTACATATCAATTTTGGGTATGTGAAAATGTTGGTAGTGAGGATGAACGGGTGCAAAAATTGTCTATAAATGCAGTACAACAGGAAATATTTGCACCGTTAAATTTGGTAGTATTATTGCGTCAAGCTATAATAGCTAATCAAACTGTAGATTTAGTTAATTTGCCTCTGTTGGGGATACCAGATAATTATTTTTTAAGTTATGATGACCGCCCAGGGTTGATGACGAAACGGGAAGTGCGGGTGTTAATTTTAGCTGAGTTGAGTTTACAACCAGGACAAATAGTATGGGATATTGGTGCTGGAACAGGTTCTGTTTCAGTTGAAATTGCTCGCTTTTGCAGTAATTCTATAGTATATGCAATTGAAAAAACTTCAGCAGGAACAGGTTTAATTGAAGAAAATTGCCGTCGCTTTCAGGTGAAAAATGTAGTTTCTATTCACGGTAATGCTCCCGAAATTTTACATCATCTTCGCCCTCCCCATAGAATTTTTATTGGGGGTAATAGTGGTAAACTCAGAAATATTCTGGGAGTTTGTGGAATTAGAATGCTACCTGGAGGAGTAATAGTTTTAGCATTTACAACTTTGGAAAATTTGCATACTGCTGTGAGTTGGGTAGAGGAAAGAAGAAGGAGCGATCGCTCTTGGAGTTATCGTCTTTTGCAGGTGCAGTTATCTCGTTCTATACCTGTAGCTAATTTAACTCGATTTAATCCTCTTAACCCTGTCACAATTATGATTATTAGTAGAAAAACCTAAGAAAATTTAAGGCGTTGTTGAATGACTGTAGAATATAGATTCTAATTCCTTAAGAATTCAGATAGGTTCATTAATTGATAATGGATAATTGATAATTGATAATTACCTCTGGTTAAAACCGTTCTTGATTTAAAATAAGGAAATATTATTTCTTCTCTTGGTCGATTGGATATGGCGTTTGCTAGCGCAAAGCTCCGCTTTATATGTCGCGCAGCGAAACGCGTAGCGTCCCGGAGGGAAAGGAGACCCGCTCTTGCAGAGCCGCTCCGCTAACGCCATCCCACCCTACGGGAAGCTCCGCTTTTCATGTCGGCTCAAGCGCCGAAACGACCGCTTTTTTCCCCTATCCAAGGGGAGGCTTTAAACCATAATTATTTAATTATTAATAATTCGGTAATTTTGATAACTAAGATATCCGTCCGAAGTCCAGAAATTATCCTCAAAGCAACTCCTATAAAAAATTCTCAACACCTATAGCGCTAGGCACAATACAAAGGTTAAAAGCCAAAATTTACAGCGGTTTCTGCTGTTATGAAGTACATATATTTAGGGTTTTAGGGAACAGGGAATAGGTATGGAGAGAAGTAGAAGCAGGAAGTAAATATTAAAATGTCGTTATATGACGTTTTATATCAGTTTTATGAAGCAGAAATGCTTCTTAATTTGAAACGGAGAGGCAATAAGCCAAATTGATTAATTATCCATTATCCATTGGTAACGTAGTGCTATATAATTTTAGTATCTAGTACCAACTTTCAAAAGAAAAAGAATAAAGAAAACCCAGCCAAAACTAGCTGGGTTTGATCAATCAGGGTGTATCAATAATTAGATTTTCGCATAAATTGTGACAAATTCCGGAAAAGTTGCTAATTTTTCCTAAAAAAACCTCCTTCAAATCTCTTCCTTGTTACCTATTGTCTTCTGGAGCTGTTGTCTACTCTTACAAAAAGAGTTATATCTTTTCTTTTTCATGTCTATAGTCTAATATCAAATCCGGTAGCATCGCATAATTCCTGAGGACTTAGGACTCAGAAGTTAGAAGGGAAGATGAAGAGGGAAAGATTTAAGAATTATAGCAGTTTTCATGTTTTTTAGAGTACAGAGATTTGGGTTTAAAGGAAGAAGGAAGAAGTAATGCAAGTCATGAAGTGAAAACCGCTATAAGTTGCTCGGACATTTTTTTCATACCTAATTCCACAGATTTGATATAACATTTTTTAATAAAATTAGTATAAGAAAAATCTCTTGTTTTTAGTATTATTAAAAAGTATTGTAGTCCAGATATTAAATACAGCTATAGTGATAATAGAAAAGTTATAAAAATCTAAATTATTTTGACTATGAGTTTATCTCAAGATTTTCAAAACCCTATTTCTCAGCTTGATATCACCCTCGAACGAGATATATTCCTCCGAACCTTAATTCGGGAACTATCGGGAACATTACAGGAGGTTGTCGGGTTAGAAGAAGCAGCAGGTTTTATTAGCGTTGTAGGTCAAGCTATGGGAGACCAAATCAATAGTGCTTATAAATCTGCATTGAACGTTTCTAACCTTTCTCGGGAAGAAGTTGCTCAAGTATTAGTAGATTTGAAGAAAAGAATTCAAGGAGATTTTTACATAATTGAGGAGGATGATGAAAAAATTGTTTTTGGTAACCGAGTTTGTCCGTTTGCTGAAAAAGTTATTGATCGTCCTTCTATGTGTATGATGACTTCTAATGTTTTTGGTTCAATTACAGCTAATAATTTAGGGTATGCTAAAGTTGAGTTGCAAGAAACAATTGCAGAAGGTGCTGAGAGCTGTCGGGTAGTAGTTTATTTAAAACTAACAGAAGATGCAGAAGATGCAGAGGGAAGAGAATACTTTAAAGGATAAAAAATCATTTATTTGATTTNTTTTTGGTAACCGAGTTTGTCCGTTTGCTGAAAAAGTTATTGATCGTCCTTCTATGTGTATGATGACTTCTAATGTTTTTGGTTCAATTACAGCTAATAATTTAGGGTATGCTAAAGTTGAGTTGCAAGAAACAATTGCAGAAGGTGCTGAGAGCTGTCGGGTAGTAGTTTATTTAAAACTAACAGAAGATGCAGAAGATGCAGAGGGAAGAGAATACTTTAAAGGATAAAAAATCATTTATTTGATTTATATTATGTCTGGTTAATTAGTGTTGAAAAAAACTTTCTCTGTAATTATGCCTTCCTTTTTGCTCCTGACTCCTAACGCCTCCTTTATTATTTCTAATTATTCAACCGGACATGATATAAATACCTTATTTCTTTTCTATCCTCAAACCTAATTATTAGAACTCATTTTCAGATGTTATCAGAGCTATATCGAGAAGATACAGGGAAGGTAAGAAGTATTTTTCTTTTGCCCATATTGCCTCTCCTAACTTTGTCTTCAGTCCTCAGACTTAATTATTTATAACTTTCAAGCAGAGATAATATTATTTACTGGTTTGAAGAGATAGAAATGATCTTTTGATTTAGCAAATCAAGGCTTTTAGACTTGTCTGAATTATAGAATATTAAAATCTCCCAGAAAGGGGGGAAGCTTTAAACCAGATTTTTTGTGAAAGTATCAAACATGACTCCTGAACAGTTTACTGAATTAGCTAGGGTGTTACCTGAACCCTCTATATTTCTCAATTCAACAGGTGAAATTCTAGCCATCAATAAGCCAGGTACTTCCCTGTTTGAGTTATCTACTAAAGAGTTAAAAGGTAAACAGCTTTGTGAATTTCTCACGGACAAAGAAGAGAATATAAAGAAATATTTGCAGGCTTGTTCAAGAAGTCGGAAAATGGTTATAGGTTCCCTCACAATTCGCACATCTACTGGAAATACAGTTATTTGTCGTTCAGAAGGAGCTGTAATTCAGCCAAAGCAACTTGAATCAGCAGCTCAACTCCTTTTACGTCTGGAAAAAAAGAGTGAAGCCAATAATAGCTTTATTCTACTGAATCAAAAAATTCAGGAATTAAATATTCAAGCCAAGTTAAAGCTGGCCTTACATGAGTTACAAGAAACTCAGATGCAGTTAATTCAGAAAGAGAAACTTTCAGCTTTAGGAAAAATAGCTGCTGGAATTGCCCATGAAATTAATAACCCAGTGAATTTTATCCATGGGAATTTGAGTCCTGCTCAAGAATATGCTCAAAATTTATTAAGATTAATTCAATTATATCAGCAATACTATCCAGAGCCACCTCCAGAAATTCAAGAGGAAATTAAGGAGATTGATTTAGAATTTATCATCGAAGACCTAACAAAATTGCTCCAATCAATGAGTATAGGAACACAAAGAATTCGTGAAATTGTCAGAACAATGCGAATCTTTTCTCGTTTAGATGAATCAGAAATTAAGTATATAGATATTCACGAAGCTTTAGATAGTACCTTAATGATTCTAAAAAATCGCTTGTACTCTACACCTAATTCTCCAAATATTAAAGTGATTAAGAATTACGGAAAATTGCCGAAAATACAATGCTATTGTGGGCAAATTAACCAAGTATTTATGAATATTATCAGTAATGCTATTGATGCCTTACATGAATATCAAGAAAAAAATATTCAAGAGATTAAGGCAAATTCGCCTCAAATCCAAATACAAACAGAAGTATTAAATTTTGATTGGGTTACTATCAGAATTATAGATAATGGTCCGGGAATAAACGAAGAAATAAAGTTAAAATTATTTGACCCTTTTTTTACAACTAAAGAAGTTGGCAAAGGAACAGGATTAGGTTTATCAATTAGCCATGATATTATTACAGAAAAACATGGTGGAAAAATATTTTGTTATTCCCAATTAGGAGAAGGAACAGAGTTTGTTAT
>NZ_LGSU01001235.1 GCF_002260545.1 Hydrocoleum sp. CS-953
CCCATATTGACAAGGTACAAAAGAATTTTGTTTTCGGGAGTAGGTAGGGTCGTTGCATCTAAGTTCCGTAGGTTGTACTAATTGGGAAAACAGGGAAGAGAAAATCTGAAAAACAACTCTACCTCAGTAACTTGAGAAAGGCTCTATTTAATCTACTTCAATCTATGGAAGATTGAAAGATTATTAATGATATAATTTGAGAAATGATTTGTACAAATTTAACAAAATAATGTTACAAATAACCTTGAGTGATTAAAGAACTTGATTTTTGATGTATCGAACAATAAAAATTAAGTCTAGGATTAATTACTAAGGAATTCAAATAGCTACCAATAGATAAAAAATATATCAAAAATGTCTAAAAGATTATATTAGATAAGCTAACAGACAAACTAGATAAGGAATAGTAAGAAGGAAACTTCCCAGGGTTACTACTTGCATACTGGGAAGCTGGTCTATCTATACAGAATCTAGTTATCTAGTGACAAGAAAATTTTAGGGAAGGTTCCCTAATTTGTTAAAACTCTAAGATTTTCATTTATATTCCCTCAAAGTGCTTCAATAATTGATAATTGATAATGGATAATTGATAATTACCTCTCCCTAAAACGGATTAGATTGAATAAAAGGAAAATAAATTCATTGTTTCTCTGGATCTAGTTGGCTTTAAACCTTAATTATTCGGTAAGTATTATCATTTAGAAACATATATAATACCATTTTGAAAAAAGAATGTTACGAATAGTAAGGGCTATAAAAAGATTTTACAGGAGATTTCCTGTTGACAAAAAAGATGATTTACGGTCTAAAAAATGGTATTGAAGCAATTCCCATGCGACTCCTGACTCCTAATACCATTTCTCATGCATGAATGCTATATATGATTGGGTGGGGAAGTGTGGGAAGTGTGGGTAGGGACGTTGCATAAGGGCGTCCGTACGAGAGAGGTTAAAAGTAGAAAAAACCTATACTAACCAACTAATAATTGTCACGCAACAGACTTTTAATCTTGGTAACTATTTGACTTCAGAAGTCAAGCTGAAGTATAGCATTAATGCATGGTAATTGGTATAACTCCTGACTCCTAAATTGAAGCAATTCCCATGCGACTCCTGACTTCTGACTCCTGACTCCTAAAAAGTCCCCTAGCTATTTGTAGAAAATATTTATCAAATTGGTATAATACCAAAGGTGAAAAAATAATGTTACAAATAATTAGTGGAATTCAAATAATTTGATCTGGTTTGCCTTTGATTAAAAAGCGAGATTCAAGCCAATAAATGATATTTAAGATATTTATTTACAGCAATTTTTAGTAGGATGAGGTATAGTTAAAGACTAATATCTATTCCCTATTTACTAAAGTGATAAAACTTTGTACCTCACTAACTCCGAAAATCCTGTAATCAGGTGTAACCTAAATATTTAAAATTTATCAAACTGGTATGATTACTATTGATTAATTCTTACTTTGAGCAGCAATAACATATATTAAATCGTAGAAAAAATGACAGAAAAAAATACACTAGAGTTGTCTATATTAGCAAGTCAAAAATATCTATTAAATCTGCAACAATCAGACGGATATTGGTGGAGTGAACTAGAATCAAATGTCACAATAACAGCAGAAATAGTTTTACTGCATAAAATTTGGCAAACTGATGATAAAAGACCTCTTGATAAAGCAAAAAATTACCTAATTTCCCAACAACGAGAACATGGTGGTTGGGAATTATTTTATGGGGATGGAGGAGATTTAAGCACTTCTGTTGAAGCTTATATGGCTTTGAGATTATTGGGTGTTTTAAAAACAGATCCAATTCTGATTAAAGCACAAGATTTTATTATTAAAAAAGGAGGTATTAGTTGCAGCAGAATTTTTACTAAATTACATTTGGCTTTAATTGGATGTTTCAATTGGCAAGGTATCCCTTCTATTCCTCCTAGCATAATGCTACTTCCTGAAGATTTTCCATTTACTATTTATGAAATGTCAAGTTGGGCAAGAAGTAGCACTGTTCCACTATTAATTGTGTTTGATAAAAAGCCGATTTTTTCCGTCAACCCCACTATTAATCTGGATGAACTTTATGCCGAAGGAATTAATAATGCTACTTTTGAATTACCTCGTCAATATGACTGGACGGATTTATTTTTGGGGTTAGATACAGCTTTTAAATTTGCAGAAAATTTTAATTTAATGCCTTTGCGAGAAGAAGGATTAAAAGCAGCGGAAAAATGGATTTTGCAAAGGCAAGAAGTTACAGGTGACTGGGGAGGTATTATTCCAGCGATGTTAAATTCTATGTTGGCATTGCGGTGTTTAAACTATGATGTATCTGACCCAGTGGTAGTCCGAGGGTTGGAGGCTATAGATAGATTTGCCGTAGAAACTGAGGATGATTATTGGGTACAACCATGTGTTTCTCCTGTCTGGGATACCGCTTGGGTAATACGTTCGTTAGTTGATTCTGGTATTCCTTCTAGTCATCCGGCGCTGGTTAAGGCTGGAGAATGGTTGTTGCAACAGCAAATTTTGGATTATGGTGACTGGGCAGTTAAGAATAAATTCGGTAAACCGGGGGGTTGGGCGTTTGAATTTATCAATCGTTTTTATCCAGATATAGATGATACGGCAGTAGTAGTTATGGCTTTGGATGCTCTAGAGTTGCCTGATGAGGAATTGAAAAGTCTGGCGATCGCTCGTGCTATGGAGTGGGTAGCTTCGATGCAATGTGAACCTGGGGGTTGGGCAGCTTTTGATGTGGATAATAATCAAGACTGGTTGAATGGTATCCCTTATGGAGATTTAAAGGCGATGATAGATCCGAATACGGCGGATGTAACGGCGCGAGTGTTGGAGATGGTTGGTTGTTGTGGGTTGTCTATGGATGGTCGGCGGGTGAAACGGGCGATCGCTTACTTGGAAAAGGAGCAGGAAGGGGAAGGTTGTTGGTTTGGTAGGTGGGGAGTTAATTATATATATGGTACGAGTGGGGTTATTTCGGCTTTGGCTGTTGTGGCGCGGGAAAGTCACGGAGGTTATATAGAGAGGGGAGCGAGTTGGTTAGTTGGTTGTCAAAATTCGGATGGCGGATGGGGTGAGAGTTGTTGGAGTTATAACGATCCGTCGTTGAAGGGGATGGGGAAAAGTACGGCTTCTCAGACTGCTTGGGCGTTGATTGGTTTATTGGCTGCGGGGGAGGCGACTGGTAATTTTGCGAGGGAGGTTATTGATAGGGGGGTAGATTTTTTGGTATCGACTCAGAAGGATGATGGGAGTTGGTCGGAGTCGGAATTTACTGGTACTGGTTTTCCCTGTCATTTTTATATTAAATATAATTTTTATCCGCAATATTTTCCTTTGATGGCTTTGGGGAGATATGAAAGTTTGCTGGGTGGTTGATATTTTTGAGTGGGGAAGATGGGGTGATGGGGTGAAATTTTTCAACTGCTGAGTCATATTTTTTGAGAAAATCTAATCAGACAACTAGAGGTGAGTCTTCTAAGACTTTTCGATTTTTAGAGGCAAATATTAGTAGAAACGCTCGGAAGTGGCGAGTGATTTTTTGGAAAAATCTAGTCAGATAACTAAAGGTTTGTCTGATTAAATTTTGAGATTTGAGGTACTTTCAAGTTCTAAGTCATTAGAATCTGTTTTAACGTTATTATAAATTTTGCCAAAAAAATAAAGTCTCAAAATTAGCATAAAATAAAACGAAATAAAATGAATGACTTTGATCGAGAACTAAACAGTAAGATAGCCAGGATGCTAGACTCTCAATATTTTCTAGCATTCATTGACCAAACCCTCAAGCAATTTAAGCTAGATTGTTATTATGATGTAATGGATATAGTTGTCGAAGCTCAGAAAATTGCTTTAGAAAAAATTATATCTAGAGAAATTGTTGAAATTAATAAAGTTAGGCTCAGGAGAATTTGTTTTAAGGTCATTAGAAATTTGGCCAACAAAACAAAGTGTCAAAAATCAACAGAAAATAAAACTAAAGAATTAGACCGTAAGATAGACAGGATGCTAGAGTCTAAATCTTTTTTGGCATTTATTGACCAAAAGCTCAAGCAATTTAGATTACATTCTTATTATGATCTAATGGATGTAGTTGTCAAAGCTCGTGAAATTGGGTTAGGAAAAATTATATCTGGAAAAATAGATGTTTAAGCTTTTTAGGAATTTTCGTATTAATTTTTAGTCTCAGTTTAGCAGTAGCTTTAACTGAAATTATTTCTGGTAAACTTTTGGTAAATAGAGTAGTTATTGGAACACTTATACTCACTATTGTAGGAATTATTACTAACGCTTTGCATGACTATAATTCAGATAATATCAATCCTTGGTGGATAGTTATTATCTTAGCTATACCTATTTCCATAACTTTAATATTAATAGCTCAATATCTTGCAAAAAAGATATTAGCGGAAGACGAAAATAATCTTTCTATCCTTAAATTTGCTATTGCCATTGGAACTCTAGGAGGCACCTGTTTTAAAAATGCTAATTTAACCGATGCCGACTTTAGTCACGGCATTCTTAAAAGCACAAATTTTCGATTTGCTAATGCCACTCGCACATTCTGGCGACAAACCAAATATCTAAAATTTGCCAGAGTCGAAGTAACTATATTAGAAAATATAAAAGTCAGAGATTCACTAATAACTGGATTGGGAAAAGAGCAAGAATATATAGGAGCAAATTTGAGAGGATCAAACCTGATAAGTGCCGACCTTAGTAATGCAAATTTAAAACTAGCAGACTTAGGGGAAGCTTCTCTACAAGCTGCCAATTTAAACAACGCAAATTTAACCGAAGCATTAGCAATAGGCACTAATTTTACCACTGCTCAAATGACAGGAATTTGTTTAGAATCTTGGAATATTAACCATACTACTATCCTCGATAATGTTGAATCAAATTATATCTATTTATTGGAAGAAGCTAAACCAGAAACAGACAATAGAGAACGTCGCCCTAGTAGTGGATATTTTCAAGAGGGAGAGTTTACAAAATTATTCACAGAAGTCTTAAATACTGTGGATTTAATTTTCCGAAATGGCGTTGATTTTAAAGCTTTGATGTCATCTTTCCAACAGGTACAAGTAGAAAATGAAGACATCACCATGAAAATTAAAAGCATGGAAAATAGAGGTGATGGAGTAGTGGTAATTAGAATTGATGTACCCCCAGAAACTAATAAAGAAAAAATTCATCGGGAGTTTATGCAATTCTATGATGAAAATGTGAGAGTGCTAGAGGAAAAATATTATCAAGAGTTAGAAGNTTGATGTCATCTTTCCAACAGGTACAAGTAGAAAATGAAGACATCACCATGAAAATTAAAAGCATGGAAAATAGAGGTGATGGAGTAGTGGTAATTAGAATTGATGTACCCCCAGAAACTAATAAAGAAAAAATTCATCGGGAGTTTATGCAATTCTATGATGAAAATGTGAGAGTGCTAGAGGAAAAATATTATCAAGAGTTAGAAGAAACCAAACGACAGATAAATCAAAATATTCAGATAAATCAAAATATTCATAAAAGTGAGAGAAAGTATCAGATAGAGTTAGCAGAAATAAAGAAACAAAATTATCGTTCCGAAGAACAAAATAAAAACATGATGTCTTTGGTCAATCAGATATTTCAAAAATCAACCGCTGCTAATTATTTAGTGACTCTCAATTTTGAAGGAGGAAATTTTGAGACAGGCTTTCCAGCTATTAGAGCTAATATTTGGTCAGATGGTCATCCTTTACCAATTTCTTTAAGTGGTAACTTACCTGGAAATTTAGAAATTCCTCAACTCTATCAAAAGTGGAGCCAAAAATATAAACAATTAAGAGAAGGCTATCGAAATTTAGACTGGATTCCTAGAATCAAAATGAAGAAAGAGCAAACAACAAATTTTTCCAAAAAAGATGCAGAGAAAGGAGTTCAGAAAATAATTGGTCAGATTCAGGAATTAGAGAAAGACTGGCGACTTATCCTTAACAACTGGTGGAACGATCCGAATTTTCACAAAATAGAAAAGGAGTTACGAACTAGATTTAATCCCTCAGATAAAGTACGACTAATTATCCAATCTGAAGATGTTTTAATGCACCGTATTCCGTGGCACTTATGGGATTTTTTCTCTGATTATATATTTGCTGAAGCTGCTATAGGTTTGCCAGAAGCTAACCGAGTTGAAAGGTTAAATATTGCTAGGGAAAAAATTCGCATCTTAGAAATTTTTGGAGATGACAGAGGGATAAATGTTGAGACAGATAAACAATATTTGTCTAGTCTCTTTACGGAAGTATAAATTGTCTCTTTAGTTAAAGCAAGTCGCCAAAAGTTAGATGAAAAATTATGGGATGAAAAAGGTTGGGATATTATTTGTTTTTCTGGTCATAGTCAAAGTGAAGCTGATGGAAGTACCGGATATTTTTATTCAGACAATGAAACAAAAATGACAATTGAGGAATTAGAAAATTACCTGGCAACAGCTATTAGGAAAGGTCTACANCTTTACGGAAGTATAAATTGTCTCTTTAGTTAAAGCAAGTCGCCAAAAGTTAGATGAAAAATTATGGGATGAAAAAGGTTGGGATATTATTTGTTTTTCTGGTCATAGTCAAAGTGAAGCTGATGGAAGTACCGGATATTTTTATTCAGACAATGAAACAAAAATGACAATTGAGGAATTAGAAAATTACCTGGCAACAGCTATTAGGAAAGGTCTACAACTAGCCATATTTAATTCTTGTGATGGATTAGGTTTAGCGAGACAACTTGCTCGGTTACATATTCCGGCAATTATTGTTATGCGAGAAGAAGTTCCAGATGTAGTCGCCCATAAATTTTTACACCATTTTCTCCAGTCATTTACTAATGGAAAATCTCTATATATTTCTGTGCGAGAAGCGAGGGAAAAATTACAAGTAATGGAAAATAAATTTCNCTCCAGTCATTTACTAATGGAAAATCTCTATATATTTCTGTGCGAGAAGCGAGGGAAAAATTACAAGTAATGGAAAATAAATTTCCTGGTGCAAGTTGGTTGCCAGTTATTTGTCAAAATTCCGTAGAAATACCTCCTACCTGGCAAAGTTTACAAATCGCTCATTCTAATTTTGAGGGTAGTTTGACAAAATTATTATCACCTATCGAAACTAAACGGTTTAAACTCCTCACATCAAAGCAAAAAAGTCTGCTTCAACAATATTATGAATTGACAAATCTCTCAGAGCTATCTAAATCTGAAACTGAACAAATGGAAAAAATACTTGAGATAGCAGAATCTGACAATTTACTAAGTTATTGGATTGAAAAAATAGATGGCTTGGTTTATGAGAATTTAGGTTTGTTTACGGAAGAGAAACTTGACTATTATGAGAAGCAAAAAGCAAGGGGTAAAGAATTTTTTGTTAATTAAGATTTTTGTGGCGTGAGTAAAATCTCAAAGAAGCCTAATGTTATATTCTGATAATTTAGGCAGGATATTGTAGCTAGACAAATTAGGTTTAGCCCAACAAATATATTTTTTTTGAGCTAACCTTTGGGAAACAACCTAAGTTTCTCAAGCCAATCTATAAGAGATTGTTTTTCTGATTAGACATTTAGCAGACTCGATAATCAGAAGCTAAAGAAAGTAATTTCTCAATCAATTCCAAAATTCCTGAACTTCTGGATAAAATACCTTTCCAGAATCTTAATAGAGCTAACCAAGAAACAAAACTCATTTAATTACNTTTTTCTGATTAGACATTTAGCAGACTCGATAATCAGAAGCTAAAGAAAGTAATTTCTCAATCAATTCCAAAATTCCTGAACTTCTGGATAAAATACCTTTCCAGAATCTTAATAGAGCTAACCAAGAAACAAAACTCATTTAATTACTTAATAACCGTGGCTTTATCCTCCTTCTTAACTTCTTGCTGAACATCAATCTTAATTTCCTGAACAGAATCATTTCCACGATCTCTTTTATCTACATCCGTCAGAATTTTTATTCCTTGAGGAGTTACTTCAAAATTGAAAATATACCTACCGTTAATCATCTGAATTGTGGTAAAAGCTCCGATGGAAAAAATTAGGACTCCGCAAAGTGGAAAGGTAATTTGCCAGATAGAAAGTTGCCATTTCATAGAATATTTACCTCAGCTCTAGACAGATGTATTTATTAGAGGTTTTCCTACTAATTCAAGACTTAGCAACCTCTCTATTATTTATGTGCTTTTCCAATCTACCTTTGTGACAGTAGCGATCGCCAATCTACAATTAAACATCTCTTTTTTTTATGACTTAATCTGGATTTAGAGCAGTTGCCAAAAATCTTTCTTTGTCAGCGTATTTTGTTAGAGATTCTTTGCATTTG
>NZ_LGSU01001236.1 GCF_002260545.1 Hydrocoleum sp. CS-953
ATATAGCAATCCGTGCATAGGTTGTGATAAATTAAAAAGTAGATAAAAAATTTGAAACTCTTACCAGATGAGCTGTAGCAATAGTGCCTCTTGCCTAAAAAGCAGTAAGATTTTTGCCACAAATATGCGGAGGATTGCTATAGCGTTTCCCAAGCTTATGAGGTACAGTTGTATTTTTGTCTTTTTGTTCCCAGTTAAGTGTTCCCTCAAACCTAAAATTTTGTACCTCACGCTTTTTGGGAATTGCTGTATCACATATTTTAGATTTTTTCCAAGTCTAGATTTTGAGATTTTTGGCTAAGATTAACGGAACATAGGATAAATCTATTGTAGACAGAAGATAAACTCGAAATAAATATATTCCTAACTCTACTAGAGATTTGAAAAGCTTCCGGAAATTGTTTTAAAATAGAAGTAGTAGAATATCAAGAGTAGAAAAATTGCCCACATACAAGTGTTTTTGTAATGTTTAATACCAAGTTGATACTTGGTTCAGACTAATCTCAAAAACAAATAGTAAAAGTTGCATTAAAAAGAAAATAACATTAACCTAAAACTAGGTTCTAATAAAAAATATAACCATTAATCCTGAGAACAAAAAAGCAATGTTAACTGACGCTCTAACAATCCGCCACTATCAAAAACTAACCGACGCCCTCGTCGAAATGTGGAACCGTGGTTATCGCTATGAGGAGATGCGTATATATTTAGATGGCTACCTAGCATCCTTGAGAATCTCTAAGGCGATCGAACCATTTTTAATTAATAGACTGGAGGAAGAAACGACCCGCTACATATATGACCCTTCAAATTTTGAAATGCCATTACAAACTCAACCAGAAGTAGATTACTATTAAAGAAGGAGTAAGCACTAAGTAATCAGTCGGATTATTTTTTTAAGCTCCGAGAAGGGAATTTCAACCCTACCTCAAGTATCCGGTGCTTGGGTTTGCAGGAGATTTTAACCCCTATCTCTAAAACCTGATAGCTAGTTAAATTACAGGTCTAAAATTCTAAAAATATAATAGTAGACATAAAAAATGAAGGGCATTATGACATACCCTTCATTTTTTATAATTTTAGACTTGTAAATATTGAGATTTCTAGGAAGCTGAAGCAACTGCTAGCTTTTGCTCTAGCTCATCTTTTTTGTTATTGTACATTTCAATCATTACATCAGAGCCTCCCAGGAATTCTCCATCAACATAAACCTGGGGAATTGTAGGCCAATTAGAATACTCTTTAATCCCTTGACGAATTTCTGGATCTTCTAATACATCGTAAGTTTCATAGGAAACTCCTAAAATATTCAATATTTGCACCACATTATTAGAGAAACCACACTGAGGCATCAACTTATTACCCTTCATAAAAATCATTATTTTATTTTTAGTAACTAAGTCATCAATTTTTGCTTTTAATTCTGGAGCTAGAGTCATGTTTATTTCCTTAGTAGATGGTCATAGAAGCGATCGGCATTCACCATTTATCTAACCCAGATCTATGGTTTGATATGCTTAAGTGATAGGCGATCGCTTTTTGATTATAGATACTATTAATTTGCCTGATGTTTGATGGCAAATTATGAGAATTAGTTAATTATGGCTGATGTAGCCAAATAATCCTGTTTGCTTTGTAACCTAAAAGCAAAAATTAAGCACTTTGTCCTGCTGCTTTCCACTCTTCAGGAGTATAGGTTTTCAAAGCTAAAGCATGGATGGCTTCAGAGGCCATTGGCTCTTGTACGGCAGCATAAACCATTTGATGTTGTTTCACGAGAGTTTTTCCCTCAAACTCAGAGGAAACAACGATGGCCTGTAGGTGGTCGCCACCCCCTGTTAAGTCTTGGACTTCTACCTGAGCATCTGGCAACTTATCTTTAATCATTGCCTCAACTTGCTGTAGATTCATAATTTTTCCCCTGTAAAAGTATTGTCATTCTACATTTTAATTAAGAGATTGGGGTGAGGCAGGAGGTTGGTCATCTCCAGAAGATCTAGGATAGGGAATATCCACAAATCCTAACTCTAGTAACTGCTGGTAAGCTTTTTTTCCTAAATCACGAGTGGGTTGCTGAGAACTAATAATTTGAACCAGTAATGGTACTGCTAATTCTGGTTGGTTTTGCGCCCGGTGGACAAGGGCTAACTGATAAGTAGCTTGGTCTCTCATTTGGGCAGTGTTCAAAGCTTTAGTCCTTTGGTCATCTGCTAAACGATTATCAATACCAGAAAAACTAGCAGCTAGTTGAGTATGGAAATTAGAAAGTTGATTAAATATTTGACGAGCTTCTTGTAGTTTCTGGTTAGCTAAGTCATAATTCTCGGAAGCAATGGCATTGTCAGCTTCGCTCATTAGGCGTTGTCCACCCTGAAGACTGAGAAGACTATTCTGTGGATCTAAAGGACGAGCATTTTCAGGTTGGGTGGGTTGTATTGGTTGAACTGGAATAGGAGAAGAGTTTTCTGACTCTAAACTTTCCTCAGATTGAGCATTAAGTGGTTGTTGTAAAAGTATGAAAGCTCCCACAATCGGAAGAGTAAAGCCGAATATGGAGTAAACAAAACGAATAGGTTTAGTAAATACCATGATTATTTTAGTTGGTTTATATAAATAAAAAACTATTTTTCAGATATACTATCACTCTTAGGGAGTAGGGAGTAGGGAGTAGAAAGTAGCAATAATTTTGATAATAGATAGACATCTCCAGAAAAGAGGGAGTAGGGAGTAGAGGAAAATAATTGATGATTTATGTGCGATAATTGATTTTATTTTTGATTATTGGAGATGTCTAATAGTCAGTTTTAACTGAAAAGCTTTGAAATTATGACTCTTGACTCCAGTATGGGTAAACGGCCGTAACGACCCTACTACCAAAATATTACAACTTAAACAGAATTGCTATATTTTTGATAGAAATGATGGTAGTTGCCATAAGTGTGGTTGAAATTCTGTAAGGGAATTGAGAATTTGATGGGCAGAATGAAATAAGTTTTTATCCATATCAGGATCGGGAACAACAACTACGGACATTCGGGCGGCTAAGGCTGCTTCCATTCCTGCTAAAGAATCTTCAAATACTAAACAGTTTTCTGGGGAAACATCTAATCTTTCAGCAGCTATTAAGAAAATATCTGGTGCTGGTTTTCCACGTTTAAGATTTGGGTCATCTCCAACAACAATATAATCAAATAATTGGAACCATTCTTGATGATTTTTTGTTTTTAAATTAAATGGTTCACGGGAAGAACTGGTGGCTACAGCTTGAGGAATTTTATTATTATATAAATGTTGAGTAAGGCGAACTGCACCTGGCATTGGTTTGGCTTCAGGAAAGCGTTGATATGTGAGACTATTTCTTTGTTGAAGATAATTTTCGGGAGTTACAGGTAGTTCTAATAGTTCTACAATTGCTCTTGCAGAATCAATAGATTTTCTACCAGTAATTTTACATTTAATATGTTTGTCAAAAATTTTGCCGTAACGGCTTGTTATTTCAGTATTTACTTGAGCATGAATTGATTCTGTATCTAGAAGTAAACCGTCTAGGTCGTAGATAATATGGGTGATTTTTGGGAAATCATTCATTTGTTTTAGGGAGTATTCAATAATTAATAATTAACAATTAATAATTAGGGTTTGCTGATTAAATATCAAAGCATTTACATATAAAGGTTTTACCATTTTTAAGTTCGGAAAAAGTACGAGATTGGGAGCTGATATGGCTGAAAAAGTGAGTATGGNTTCAATAATTAATAATTAACAATTAATAATTAGGGTTTGCTGATTAAATATCAAAGCATTTACATATAAAGGTTTTACCATTTTTAAGTTCGGAAAAAGTACGAGATTGGGAGCTGATATGGCTGAAAAAGTGAGTATGGTATTCAAGAATTAAGAATGCGCGAATTACCTCTCCCTTAAAAATAAGAGGATTGACGAACAGGAAAATTTTTATTTATTATCCCCTATCCAAGGGGAGGCTTTAAACCAGAATATTTCGGTAAGAGTTGAGTCCGGTTGCATCAAGGGATAATTTTTCTTTTTACCTCTTCTACAACTCCCTGTTTCTCTTGACTCTTCACTATTCCCTACTCCCTACTCCCTACCTCAACCAAGAGACTTATTTAGCAAGCCCTAATTACTTCTTGTTACAAATAAGAGGATTGGCTAATTTTTTTTTCTTTTTTCTCCATGAATGGAGAGAATTTATACCAATTTTAAAAAAGAATGTTACGAATAATAAGGTAAGCTTTCAGCTATTAGCTAGCCTCCTAGGTCCGAACTTCGTTAACAGCTTTTTAATCAATCAAGCAAACATTTGCTTTATTTATACTATACTACTATATTTTTAACTAGAGAATTGAAGCACAATAGCGACTAGCTCTAGTTATCAACTAAAAGTAATTAACCTATTAGCTGATTGCTGACCGCTGACTGCTGAATGCTTAGATAATAAGCAGTATTAAAATATTTTATCGGGAACTTATATTGAAGGAAAAAGATAATTTAAGATACAATAAAGTAGATAAAACCTATTCCCATACGACTCCTGAATCCTGACTCCTAAGAAGTACCCGAAGTATTTGTAGCAAACATTCATCAAATTGGTATTATACCTTAATTTTTCGGTAATTCAGGTGGCTGAAACTGAAGAACAAAAAATCATAAATTTCCTTTTTTATCCCCTTGAAAGGTTCATAAGGGGAAGTTTTTTACTTTCTGGTTATGACTAAAATTGGACGAAAAAGAAGACTTGGAAGACAAGGGAGAAAAAAGCAATTGTCATTGGTGGATTAAATGCTTCCTTCATAGATAACTAAATTTTTATAAGTTTGAATTTTCCGGCGTTTGTACTTCCTTGTCTACTTTCCTACCAAGTCTTATCCTATTTTCCCTTTATTGTCAAAAACTTACCCTTGTCAGAGAGAGGATCTGGAGGATTTAATTTATTATTCCTAGTCAATTCAAGCAAAATTTATTATTCATAATATTGGCAATCTTACTAACAATGATAGTTTGATAGATTATTTGAGTAAAGTATTTTAAATTAGGGGTTTTCATGCCAACAATTTTAGCTTGGTCATCCCAAATTCTTAATTGTACTGCATCTTCTGCATAAGGCTGCTGAATAAATTCGGCTGCAGCATCAGTAGAAAATGCTCCACCTTGTAATTCTAAACTTCGTTTAGAAGCTGGAGATAAAGTTGCAAAATAGTTAGGTTTTGTTGCACAAAGATAACGTTTAGCTTCAACATGAAGGCGAATTGGTTCTGTGACAGCTTCTCCAAATAAATGTTTTAAATACTTGATACTACGATATTCATGATGGTCGTTAATACCTTTTTTTGCTGCATCTTCTCCTAGGTTGTGAACTAGATGTCCGAAGTCATGAAATAAGCAAGCTACAATTAGTTCATTATTAGCTTTTGCTAGTTCTGCTAAAGTGGCACATTGGAGGGCGTGTTTTAGTTGACTAATAGGTTCTTGACCATATTGGTAATGACCTTTGAAGGAGAGAATTTTGAGGATTGTCTCAATATCTAGTTTCATGTTGATTTTGTGTTAGGGAGTTCTGAAAAAAAATTAGTTATTAGGAGTTTATTCAGCAGATTTGTTGCTGATTTTTGTGACGGCAGGTCAAAATTATACCGTGATTTTTGGATTGTTTTTTGCAGTTCATTTAGTAATACCATTTCTCTATGAAGTTACACTTAATAAAAGATAACAGCTGTCAGTAAAATTCTGGTCTGGGTAAGAATTATTAAGTGCATTATTAGAAAGAAATGGTATGGTTTGATTTTAATTGATAATTAATTAAACTATTACGTTATAGTTTTTAGATTTTAGATAAATTAACCAGGGTGGCGCTCGGCTTCTTGCAGGTTGATAATTAATTAAACTATTACGTTATAGTTTTTAGATTTTAGATAAACTAACCAGGGTGGCGCTCGGCTTCTTACAGGTTGATAATTAATTGAAGAAAGAGTCAGGAGACAATAATTCTGGAGANTAACCAGGGTGGCGCTCGGCTTCTTACAGGTTGATAATTAATTGAAGAAAGAGTCAGGAGACAATAATTCTGGAGAGAGAATCAATGTTCGTGGGGACTCAAACCCCAACCAATTGCCGACACAGCGGGTGAAGGTGGGGATTTATACCCGATAAGGTTTCCAGCCATGGAGCCTGCCCCCAAAAAATTCTACTGACTCCTGATGACTGAGGACTGACTTCCAGCCGAAGGTTGTTAAACTATAACGTTATAGTTTTTAGATTTTAGATAAACTAGCCTGGGTGTCAATCGGCTTCTTGCAGGTTGATAATTAATTAAACTATTACGTTATAGTTTTTAGATTTTAGATAAATTAACCAGGGTGGCGCTCGGCTTCTTACAGGTTGATAATTAATTGAAGAAAGAGTCAGGAGNTATAGTTTTTAGATTTTAGATAAATTAACCAGGGTGGCGCTCGGCTTCTTACAGGTTGATAATTAATTGAAGAAAGAGTCAGGAGACAACAATTCTGGAGAGAGAATCAATGTTCTTGGGGACTCAAACCCCAACCAATTGCCGACACAGCGGGTGACGGTGGGGATTTATACCCGATAAGGTTTCCAGCCACGGAGCCTGCGCCCAAAAAATTCTACTGAGGACTGAGGACTGAGGACTGACTTCCAGCCGAAGGTTGTTAAACTATAACGTTATAGTTTTTAGATTTTAGATAAACTAACCAGGGTGGCGGAAGATAATAGCTATCAGTAAAATTCTAGTTTGGGTAAGAATTATTAAGTGAATTTTGAGATAGAAATAGAACCAAATTACTATATAAATTCCAAGATTAGTTGTGAAATTTTGCCAGGGATAATATTAATTTGACCAAATAATCTTACAAAGTAATAACAGTTCAAGCAACACGACGACCATTAATAACGACTGAAGTTAAATGGGGAACAATTCCATCATCATGCACTGTAATTAGATCGGCACGTTTGCCAACTTCTAAACTTCCTCTATCCTCAAACAAATTAATAGTTTTAGCCGGATTACTTGTAACTAACTTCATCGCTTCATATACAGGTTTATCAGTTTTATGACTAATTAAAAAAACAGATTGTAATAAACTCCTAGGTACATNTAATAACGACTGAAGTTAAATGGGGAACAATTCCATCATCATGCACTGTAATTAGATCGGCACGTTTGCCAACTTCTAAACTTCCTCTATCCTCAAACAAATTAATAGTTTTAGCCGGATTACTTGTAACTAACTTCATCGCTTCATATACAGGTTTATCAGTTTTATGACTAATTAAAAAAACAGATTGTAATAAACTCCTAGGTACATAATCTGAAGAAATTACATCAACTAAATTTTGCTCTACTAATTCCATTGCTGATACATTGCCAGAATGGGAACCTCCTAATACCAAATTTGGCGCACCCATTAAAACTTGTAATCCAGAATTATGAGCTGCTTTTGCTGCAGCAAAAGTTGTCGGAAATTCAGCTAATACTGCTCCATTTTCTACAGCTTCTTTAACATGATTTATTGTTGCATCATCATGGGAAGCTAGAGAAATTTTTTGTTGCTTTGCTAGGTCAACTAATGCTTGACGATTTTTAGGAGCATATTGTTTTTGAGTTTCCTGACGATAAGTAATAAAGTCATTCATTTCTGCTGCACTAATTCCATGTTTTCCCATGTAATATTCTTTATATTTTTCCACACTGACAAATTGTCTTTGACCAGGAGTATGATCCATTAAAGACATCAGAGAAAGAATAGGATTAGTTGCATATTTTTCCACAACATTACATACACTTTCAAAAGAAACTTCACAGCGTAAATGTAGACGATGGTTTGTCAGAAGTTTGCCAGATTTTTGCCTCTCAAAAATAGCTTCAATCATATCACCAAAATCTTTGACTCGAACAGAATTTGGTTTAATATCTCCAATAGAAATTGCATCACAAACTGTAGTAATTCCAGAACTAATTACATCTCGGTCATGATATGATAATGCTGCTGTTAAAGGCCATTTAACTCCAGGGCGAGGAGACATACATTTTTCTAAATTATCTGTGTGCAGTTCTATCAATCCAGGCATTAAATATTCTCCTTCCCCATTCTGACCAATATTAACAATTCCTGGTTGAATTTCGGCAATTTTACCATCACGAACTATGAGAGTACCAATAATTTCTTGGTCTGGCAATTGTAGGCGGTAGTTGGTGTAAATCTTTTCGTTCATAAGTTATTTAATCAACAGTTAATCTTTTCGTGAACATTTTTCAACTGCTGGTTGGCTATCATTTTTACCAATTTTTGAGCCTGGATGGCAAATATTAATGGCTCATGGTCTTGCCACTGGTTGGATAGA
>NZ_LGSU01001237.1 GCF_002260545.1 Hydrocoleum sp. CS-953
GATGGTGATATTCAAAGTGTGATAGAAACTGTGGAAGAGCTTCAGACATCACAAGCAATTTCTACCGCTTTTACTCTAGAGATTTTGCAGTTGGCGAACAATTTCCAACTCCAACGGTTGCAAACGTTCATTGAATACTATCTTGATTGAAAAGCGGTCAGCGGTTAGCAATCAGCAGTCAGCAGTAAACGTGCGAGGAGAGTGGAGCATTCCGGAACGGAAAGGGAATTTCAACCCCGACTCAAAGTCAAAAAAGTTCTAATGCTGACCGCTGAAGTGCTGACTGCTTTTTAATCAGGACTTACGCATAAGATAGGAAAAACTAGGATCTGAGATTGCTTCCGCTTCGTCGCTGCGGACGACTATTCAACCGGATTCTATATTACTTCCCTTTGGTTGCAATGACAGCTATTCAAAGTGACATTTTATTACCCTGGGCTACTTAAACAAAGAATCGCAATATGATAAATTAAAAGCATCAAGCTTGAAAAGACTCAGTTTCCAAAATTATCAAAGAGGTTGTATTGATGAAGTTTATTTTGTGGCCAAACCATCGCTTTCTCAGATATTCATTGGTATTTAGCTTACTGTTATGTATCAGTACGATCGCTATTAGTTGCAGTTCAACTTCTTCTAACGAATCTTCTGAAAGTGAACAAATTTCCTCCTCTAATCCTTCTATAAGCAATACTTTAACGGTAGCGCTGCTTCCTTGGCAAAGTCCTGAAAAGCAAGAAGAAAAATTACAACCTTTAGCTGAATATCTAGAAACTATTCTCAAACGTCCGGTTAATTTCCAAATTACGAAAAATTATGCAGAAGCAGTTGATTTGATTGTTAAAGAAGAGGTAGATATGGCATATTTAGCAGCTCTTACCTATATCAAAGCCAACGAAGGCAACCCTAATATTATAGCAGGGGACAGGGAACACTTAACTGGGAACAGTGGGAAAAGTGTTTCCGTGGTCTTTGATTCATCATCAGTCTATGTCCTAATCGCCCTGGCTGTTNACACTTAACTGGGAACAGTGGGAAAAGTGTTTCCGTGGTCTTTGATTCATCATCAGTCTATGTCCTAATCGCCCTGGCTGTTGCTATAAACCGTTAGTTATACCTATAGATAGAGTGAGTGGCAGACCTTGGTATACTAGCGTTATAGTTGCAAATACTACCAAAAATATTAAAACTCTGCAAGATTTAAAAGGTAAACGCTTTGCTTTTGTTAGTCCATCTTCCACTTCTGGGTTCCTTATACCGATGAATGGCTTGGAAACTGCGGGTATCGATCCCACAAGAGATTTTGCTAAAATTCGTTATTCTGGCAGTCACGATAAAGCCACACAAAATTTAGCAGATGATGTGGTAGATGCAGTCACTAACGATAAGGCATCTTTCCTGNCTGCAAGATTTAAAAGGTAAACGCTTTGCTTTTGTTAGTCCATCTTCCACTTCTGGGTTCCTTATACCGATGAATGGCTTGGAAACTGCGGGTATCGATCCCACAAGAGATTTTGCTAAAATTCGTTATTCTGGCAGTCACGATAAAGCCACACAAAATTTAGCAGATGATGTGGTAGATGCAGTCACTAACGATAAGGCATCTTTCCTGCGGAGTCAAAAATCGGGAAAACTAGATGCTAATTATCAAGTTATCTGGGAGTCAAACCCCATACCTTCCCCCCCCATAGTTATCAATACCAAGAAGTTCGCACCAGAAGTTATTAAGCAACTCCAAGAAGCTTTGATAGATGCTCCCGTAGGTGTTGTAGATGTAAGTGGCACTGAATCTGCTGGTTATACCTTGGGTAAAGATGCAGACTTTGAAGAAANCTCCAAGAAGCTTTGATAGATGCTCCCGTAGGTGTTGTAGATGTAAGTGGCACTGAATCTGCTGGTTATACCTTGGGTAAAGATGCAGACTTTGAAGAAATACGACAAATCTACACCCGTCTGAAGTCTACAACAGTACCCGAAAAATGAAGATTCTGACTAAATTTATTGCTTCAACAGCAATTTCTGTGGGATTAGTAGCTGCTTTACTCGGAGGTAGTACACTCTTGATTAGACAGATAGAAAAATCTATAGAGCAAACCCGCGATCGTACTAATCAAGCAGTTCGTAAAAGTCAAGAGCTTAAGCTTTCTCTAGAAAAGCAAACTTCCACGCTGAAAGACTATCTTTTGCTTGATCGGAGTGTTGTTTATATGAACACCTATCAGCAAGAGATGTCAAATTTTTTGACCAGTTTGGAAGAGATCAAAGAGTTAACACCAGAATCTAAAAAAAACGGAAGTAGTAGGCCGTCGTCATGAATTTCTTGTCCGCTTAGTTAATAGAATTGTACAAGATCAAGATTATTCTACTTTTCGGATCAAGCAAGATGTCAAAGCTATTAACTCATTCGAGGATGATATTCTACTATTTCTCAATTTATTGCTGGAGGAAGTACGGCAACAAGATGCTGTTCCCCAAAAAGCTGCGATGCAATTTAAGCGCAATGCAACTATTGTCACCTACTGCTTAATTGGGGTAGTGTTGTTGATTTTTATTGGTCAGTTTTCCCTAACACTGTTACCGGTAATTCGCTCGATTCAAACCCTGCAAATTGGTGCAGCAAAATTAGGAATGGGGGATTTATGTTATCGTTTCCAAATTCAGACTGGTGATGAAATTGAGAAATTAGCTCAAGAATTTAATCAAATGGGGGTTAAGTTAGCTGAATCTTACTTACAGTTCATTGGAACAGAAGTGACAAGCTGCTGATGCTGCTAATCAGGCTAAAAGTTAATTTTTAGCTAATATGAGCCATGAACTCCGCACCCCCCTTAACGGGATTCTGGGTTATGCTGAAATTCTCAATCGTTCCCAAACCTGGGGAGAAAAGGAAAAAAAAGGAATTAAGATTATTCATCAGTGTGGTTCTCATTTGCTCACCCTGATTAATGACATCCTGGATATCTCCAAAATTGAAGCTCGCAAACTAGAATTGCAACTGCAACCAATTCATTTACCATCTTTTCTCCAAGGAATAGGGGAAATTATTCGCATTCGGACGGAAAAAAAAGGCGTTGATTTTGTTTATCTACCAGATCCTAATTTACCAGAAGGTATTTTTACCGATCCGAAAAGATTGCGTCAGGTACTAATTAATTTATTAGGAAATGCTGCTAAATTTACTGAAAAAGGTAAAGTGATATTGAAGGTAGAGGTAATTGATTCTATGGCAGCACAAAAACAAACTGAATACCCAACATCTGAAGATAACGTCAGACTCCGCTTCCAGATTAATGATACAGGAATTGGCATGAGTCCAGATTCTTTAGAAAAAATTTTCCAACCTTTTGAACAAGTTGGTGAGGGGAAACGACACGCTGAAGGAACTGGACTAGGACTTACTATTACTCATAATATTGTTAGTCTTATGGGAAGTGAGATTGAAGTTACAAGTNGAATACCCAACATCTGAAGATAACGTCAGACTCCGCTTCCAGATTAATGATACAGGAATTGGCATGAGTCCAGATTCTTTAGAAAAAATTTTCCAACCTTTTGAACAAGTTGGTGAGGGGAAACGACACGCTGAAGGAACTGGACTAGGACTTACTATTACTCATAATATTGTTAGTCTTATGGGAAGTGAGATTGAAGTTACAAGTGAATTAGGAGTAGGTAGTAGGGAGTAGGGGAGTAGGTAGGGACGTTGCACAGGCAAAAATGCGTTTTCCGTTCCGGAATGCTGCGCAAACATGTCGCGCAGCGAAACGCTGCGCGACATATAAAGCGGAGCTTTGCGTTAGCAAAACGTCCGTACGGGAGTAATTTTTTTGCTCAACTATGCGTCCAAAATCCTAACTTTTTGATTTTTCACCGAACCGTGCATAAAGAGCTGAAAATTAGGTGTCTCTGTGCAGGATAACCTCAATANGCGGAGCTTTGCGTTAGCAAAACGTCCGTACGGGAGTAATTTTTTTGCTCAACTATGCGTCCAAAATCCTAACTTTTTGATTTTTCACCGAACCGTGCATAAAGAGCTGAAAATTAGGTGTCTCTGTGCAGGATAACCTCAATATTTGTAGCAAAAATTTATCAAACTGGTATTATAAATCGCGTAATAATAATATTAAAAAAAAAGAGCTAAATTATGGACAATTCTGATTTAATTTTAGTGGTAGATGATACTCCTGCTAACTTAGCAGTTCTTTCAGAAGCTTTAAGTGATGCTGACTTTGAAGTAGCGATCGCCACTGATAGTGAATTGGCTATTAGTCAAGCAGAATTAAGTGTACCTAGTTTGATTCTGCTTGATGTAATGATGCCTGGTATTGATGGTTTTGAAACTTGTCGTCGTCTCAAAGCTTCTAAGATAACTCAAAATATACCCATAATTTTTATGACTGCTCTTAGCGATACCACTGATAAAGTTAAGGGACTTAGTTTAGGAGCAGTTGATTATGTAACTAAACCATTTCAGGAAGCAGAATTAATTGCCCGCGTGAAAACACAATTAAAATTATACCACCTCACGGAAAAGTTAGAATATCAAGTAACCGAACGTACAGCAGAACTAAAACAAGCTTTACAGCAGGTGCAGCAGTCCCAAGTTCAGCTAGTGCAATCAGAAAAAATGGCAGCTCTAGGACAGTTAGTTGCAGGAGTTGCCCATGAAATTAATAACCCTGTTAACTTTATTTATGCTAACCTCAATCACATGATAGACTTCTTGTAAAATTTTTAATTAAATTAATTAAAGAAATAAAATTAACAATTTTGACCGAATAATTAATAATTATTAATTAAATAATTCAGCTTTATTNAAATTAATAACCCTGTTAACTTTATTTATGCTAACCTCAATCACATGATAGACTTCTTGTAAAATTTTTAATTAAATTAATTAAAGAAATAAAATTAACAATTTTGACCGAATAATTAATAATTATTAATTAAATAATTCAGCTTTATTAGCCTCCTCTTTCAAGGTCAAAAAAAGTGCTAAGATATTTCCTTATATTCAATTCCCTTAAGGTTTTAATTATAGGTAATTATTAATTATCAGTTAGTTCATAAACATCAAAAAACAACACCTAAGCCTTACTCACTGAGTGACTTCCTTCCATTTTTGGATTATCTCTGGAGATGTACTAAGCTATGAACCTTAGTTACGTTGCTCCCTTTTTACCAATTAAGGAAATATCAGTTTTCTATCTAGGTGTTGCTTTTGAGTATTTAACGAGACAGATTTTCTTGGATTTAACAGAGTTTTAACCTCCTGAGTTGCTAAAATTATTTCCTCTATTTTACTAAATTTGAAATGGAGTTAAACTCAACCATAAACTTGATAATTTTTACTCCCAATACTATTCAAACTTGAGAAAATATTAGCTACTGACAAAGGAGTTCCTGTTCTTTGAATCAGACAGATAACTAGACTTAGCAGTGTTGTTTTTTCCTCCTTATTTGTATATTAACGGCTTAACCGAAAATCAAGGTTGATAACAACCTGTTGGTTTCTCAAGAAATACTTGTGCCTTTGGCTTTAGCACCCTTCTTGAAGTTTTACCTTCTTGCTAAGAAGATGAGGTTATGAATATTTGAAGCTTTACTGCTTCAATTACTAATCTAACATTTTTCCTAATTATTACAAGGAAACTTTACTAAACTTTACTTTTTAATTATTGACATGAAAAATTTGATTATTTTCAATTTAATGTCACAATAATATTGTTGTTGTTAAGCAGTCTTTTTCATAGAACAACACCCATCTAGACTAACTACATTACTTCCTCTTTTCCTCTTCAGGTCTTGGAATTACACAGTGTTAAATTTACTGTAGTATTCCTGATATTATTAGTAGGAAGTATTCGCTTTTTAAATGGGTGTTATTCTGGTTTCGTATTGAGACAGACTTAAAATGGAACAGCTTTGTTTACCTCCTTAGCTGAGTGATTTCCTCTATATGATTAAAGGTGAAATAGAGTTAGACTCTTTCAAAAATTTGAGTTCATTGCTCCCCTAAAACAACTTGAGGAAATATCAACCAATGTTGGTTGCTGTTGGTGTCTGAACAGACAGATGATCAATGGATTAAACAGTTTTTTTGTTACCTCCTTAGTTATCATTTCAACTCTTGTGCATCTGTCAAAGAAGTTTATTTACTTCTTCTATATTTTTAATTTAGCACTATTCATCAAGTATGCAAGTTAATGTAATTAAACTTCACTTAATAAGTATTCAACACTTTTGATATTGTAAATCTAGATTAAATTTTAGTTGCATTTACCATATAAGAAAAACTTGAATGAAACTCTTATTAGGAGATAATTTAGTATTTAGGAAAATATAAGAACAACAATGTTAAGAATTGAAAAAAATATAAATTAAACAACCGTTATATGTTAAATGGCGATCGCAATATTCTTAATAACTGTCAATGTTCATTTACTATTTACTAGATATAGCCGTAAACTTAAATTTGGACTTTTGACTTTTNGATCGCAATATTCTTAATAACTGTCAATGTTCATTTACTATTTACTAGATATAGCCGTAAACTTAAATTTGGACTTTTGACTTTTGGACTTTTGACTTTTGGCTTATAATTTTGAACTTGAAAAATTTAAGACACAATTGTGGGATTCTAATAATATATAAACTACTAATTACTAATCAACCAATTATCTAAAATCTAAAAAAAGTTAATATAACAAGACCCCAATTAACTGGCCCATAAAGAGAATGTTAAAAACATCAATTCCATCCATACGAGAACAACAAAATCCCTTAGTATGCCAACTAGCAGACACCATAGAAGCAGTTTGGCAGCGCTACCTAGACCTAGAACCATATTACCTACCAGCAGAGTTAGGTTATGTAGAAGGCCGTCTGGAAGGGGAAAAACTAACAATTGAAAACAAATGCTATCAAACTCCCCAGTTTCGCAAGTTACATCTAGAACTAGCAACAATAGGCCAAAACCTAGATATATTGCACTGTGTTATGTTTCCGAGAACAAGTTATGCCCTACCTATGTTTGGAACAGATTTAGTGGGGGCTAGGGGCAAAATAAGTGCAGCAGTAGTCGATCTATCACCCTTAAGCCAAGACAGAAAACTACCAGAAGTCTATAATAGTCAACTGAAAACTTTACCAACAAAAGAATTTTCTCATCCTCGGGAACTCCCAGAATGGGGGGAAATATTTTCTGAATTTTGTCTATTTATACGACCAACTGGTTTAGAGGAAGAACAAAAATTTATATCTATAGTGGAATCTTACCTAGAAATACATTGCCAACAAGCGATCGCCCAAAAACCAGTTACTCCAGAACAACAACTTGAGATTCTTAAGGCTCAAGGCCATTATTCCACTCAACAGAGACAAAACGACAAAACTCGTCGAGTATTGGAAAAAGCTTTTGGGCGAGAATGGACAGATTATTATTTAACTACTGTATTATTTGATAGCCCGGATTATTGATTAGAGAGAAAATTACGAATATTTTTTTTGAGTTGTTATCAAATTTAGAGATTTGATATTTTCCCGACGCTGCTATACATGAGACAGCGCGGGATATCTCAACCTCTCAATGCGCGGTTTATATTTTAATGCACCTACCTGACAAGATTTACTCCCAATAGTTGATGTGTTGTCTGTGGAGAGGTAAGGCGATGGGTAAATTACAACAGGTTGACCCAGCAGATATTTTTTAAAGTATCAGTACAAAGTATGTAAAATTATTCCTAATCTTTAAGTTTTAACTGTTCTTATTCTATTTGGATAAATATTTGCTACCAATTTCTGTTTGGAATTATTTATAAGTAGTAGGANTTTTCGGACAGTTTTTAGTATGTAAAATTATTCCTAATCTTTAAGTTTTAACTGTTCTTATTCTATTTGGATAAATATTTGCTACCAATTTCTGTTTGGAATTATTTATAAGTAGTAGGATTAGGAGAAATAGTAGATTACTACCCTAATAATTTATCTGGCACACAAAAGCAAAGGGTGACAATTGCTTATGCTTTAGTCAGTAAATCTAAGTTCTACCGTTTCACAGAAGTTAAAAGTTAAAAGTTAAAAGTAATAGTGTATAGGTTCAAAACTTTGAAGCGCTCAGTAATTTCAGGAAATTATTTCACTTATGTAGTTTGAAACTATTGGTGAAATATTTAAACTGAATTAGTATTATGTAGATGAACCCACGGCAATTTTAGACAGTAAATCTAGTAAAAATATAGTTAAAGTTATGCAAAATTTAGCTAGATACAGAAAACACAACTATTTTTCGGGCATATTTTAATTTTCGGTTAGTTCATCACCGAGTAATTGCATTTGATTAATACCCTTTTTGATGCTTTTAAGCTGCTGAGTAGTTTCTTGAAGTGAT
>NZ_LGSU01001238.1 GCF_002260545.1 Hydrocoleum sp. CS-953
ATAGAGAGGAATCACCTTGACTCAGTATCCAAATGGTATACCAGCACACGGTGGCCACCTAATTAATCGGATTGCCACACCAGCAGAACGACAAGAATTCATGGGAAAAAGCTGAAAGCTTGCCAAAGGTACAATTAGACAAGCGGGCTCTTTCAGACTTAGAAATGATAGCTATAGGAGGCTTTAGCCCTCTCAATGGCTTTATGGAAGCAGATGACTATGAAAGCGTAGTCATTGATATGCGTCTCAAAAATGGACTGCCTTGGAGTATACCTGTAACATTATCAGTCTCAGAAGAAGTAGCAGATTCAATCAAAGAAGGAAGTTGGGTGCGTCTAGATTCTCCAGAAGGAGAATTTGCAGGAGTTTTAGAATTAACTCAAAAGTTCCGCTACAATAAAGCCCATGAAGTAACCAATGTTTATCGCACAGATGAAGAAAAACATCCAGGAGTGAAAGTTGTTTATGATGCTGGCCCAGTTAACTTAGCAGGTCCAGTCTGGTTATTAGAGCGTCATCCTCACCCATTATTTCCCAAATATCAAATAGATCCAGCCGAGTCCAGAAAACTCTTCCTAGAAAAAGGTTGGAATACAGTAGTTGGTTTCCAAACCCGTAACCCGATCCACCGTGCCCACGAATATATTCAAAAATGTGCTTTAGAAACAGTAGATGGTTTATTTCTACATCCTTTGGTGGGTGCTACCAAATCAGATGACATTCCTGCTGATGTCAGGATGCGTTGTTACGAGATTATGTTAGAAAAATACTTTCCTCAAGACCGAGTAATGATGGCCATTAATCCTTCGGCTATGCGTTATGCTGGCCCACGGGAAGCAATTTTTCATGCTTTAGTGCGGAAAAATTATGGTTGTACCCACTTCATTGTTGGTCGAGATCATGCTGGGGTAGGGGATTATTATGGAACTTATGATGCTCAATATATCTTCGATGAGTTTGAACCCGGAGAGTTAGGTATCGTTCCGATGAAGTTTGAACACGCTTTCTACTGTACTCGTACCAAAGGTATGGCCACAAGCAAAACAAGTCCAAGTATCAAAGAAGAAAGAATTCATTTATCAGGGACAAAAGTACGAGAAATGTTACGTCGGGGTGAGTTACCACCACCAGAATTTTCACGACCAGAAGTAGCAGCAGAGTTGGCTAATGCAATGAAAGCTCAGGCAAATTAACAGAAATTTTTCTGGTATAGCCCTCAAAGATAAGGCATAATTAGAAAATGGAGGCGGGTTATGAAAGTTATACCTTAGTTAAAGGTAAGCTTTAAACCCGCCTTTAAGAGTTAGGTAAAGAAACTCTGATTTTGGCAGTTAAGCCAGTTAAAAAGGATACTTAATTTATACTAATAAATTAGCTATTGAATATTACTGTAATTGTTCTATACAATTGCCTCAGTTAATATATTCTAACTGTTTAGATGGATAGTGAGTCAGATGAGAGACTGAAGCAGCCATTTTGGCACGAGCATCAAGTTATCTCTAAGAGTTTTTTTAACTGGATGACTGGTTAAAATCCGATCAGAAAGACGCACAAAACTCAACTCGTGAGTGGGCTTTGTTGCATGAAAGTAGCGATCGCCCTTATTGATTAAGGACAGAATGCGTCAATTATATAGAAAATTAATACTGTTGTTATATCAAAGTTCTTACTTGACTCAGTTAAAGGTAGGAAATTAAGGAAGAAGAATGGGATTAAAGCGGCGGGAATTTCTGCAAAGGGCTAGCTTGGCCCTAGGAGCATTGGGAATAAATGAAGCAGGGTGGTGGCGTCTCCAAAGTCATTACTCAGAAGCCTTAGCTCAAACTACAGGACGTAAATTAGCATTTTTAGTAGGTATTAATGAATATCCAGATGCACCTCTGTCTGGGTGTGTTACAGATGTGGAGATGCAGCAGGAGTTGCTAATTCATCGGTTTGGTTTTTTACCTACTGATATTCTCACTCTCACAAATAAACAAGCTACTAGGGAAAATATAGAAACAGCTTTTATTAATCATTTAACTAATCAAGCTAAACCAGATGACTTAGTTTTATTTCACTTTAGTGGCTATGGTAGTCGTGTGAGTAAGATGATTGATGAGGATGAAGATAATGAGTTAAGTGCCTCAAATTTAACATTTCAAAATACTCTAGTACCAATAGATGGGATACCTCCCAACGATCGGGGTAGAGCAATAAATGATGTTTTACAAGAGACTCTATGGTTATTATTGTGCTCTCTCTCCACCACAAAAGTCGTAACTGTATTAGATACTAGCTATGTATATCCGGGTAAAAATTTGCAAGGTTCTCTAAGAATTCGTTCTCGACCTAGTTCAACTACAGAACAAATTAATATTAAAGAGAAAGCAATACAAACGCAACTTCGCGATCGACAAAATATTCTAGGAGAACAGGAAATCTATGAAAGCCAACTGCCAGGGGTAATTCTTAATGCTAGTCAAGAGAGCCAATTTGCTACTGAAACTGACTGCAATGGTTTGAGCTACGGTCTATTTACCTATGCTCTTACCCAAACTTTATGGTCTACAACCCCTGTAAGNCAGGAAATCTATGAAAGCCAACTGCCAGGGGTAATTCTTAATGCTAGTCAAGAGAGCCAATTTGCTACTGAAACTGACTGCAATGGTTTGAGCTACGGTCTATTTACCTATGCTCTTACCCAAACTTTATGGTCTACAACCCCTGTAAGCAAACTACAAATTAGTTTTTCACGAGCCGGTAGCTCCGTAGAACAAGTAACTGGAGCTAATCAGCAGCCAGAGTTGAAACAAGCAAAACAACAGAAAATTGCTCAATCAACAGAAATAGCTACTATAACTCCAGTAACTATTAGTTATCAAAACCTATTGAGTCCTTCATTACCACCTGCTAGCGGTGTAGTAACTTCAGTAGAAGATAATGGCAAAACAGCAAATCTATGGTTAGGAGGATTACCAATTAGTATTCTTGATACAGTTAAATCTAATTCCCTATTCACAACCTTACCTGATTTAGATTCAGATCCAAACTTTCGATTACAAATTCGGAGTCGAACTGGCTTAAAAGCAAAAGCTTCCGTAATCATTGAAACTAATAACAGCTCACAACAATCATCAGAACAGCAGCAAGAAGAGTTTCAGAACGATGAAAATACGAACAACCAAATACAAAAAAAACCTCAAAAATCTCCTCCTAATTCTCAACTTTTAGCAGGATCGCTGGTACGAGAAAAGATTAGAGTTGTGCCTCGACCTATGGATGTAATGATAGCTCTAGATCCTAATATGTCAAGAATTGAGCGGGTAGATGCTACCAGTGGTTTTTCAGCAATACCTCAAGTTACTGTAGTGCCAAATACACAGGCAGCAGATTATGTATTTAGTCGAGTTCGGGAAACAGCTATTGCTCAAAGTCCTTCAGCACCTCTACCCTCGATGTCTCAGGGTCGTTATGCTCTATTTTCTCTAGGTCAGGTGCTAATACCCAATAGTTCAGGAGAAGGAGGAGAAGCAGTCAAGGTAGCAGTACAAAGGTTAAGTTCCCAATTGAAAACTTTGCTGGCAGCTAAGATATTACGCTTAACTAATAATGAAGGATCTACTCAAATTAAACTTAGAGCTAACTTAGCTACTGTTACTCCAGAAGCAAAGAGCGTTATGCGTCGAGAAACTTTCGGAATTAGNCTCAGGGTCGTTATGCTCTATTTTCTCTAGGTCAGGTGCTAATACCCAATAGTTCAGGAGAAGGAGGAGAAGCAGTCAAGGTAGCAGTACAAAGGTTAAGTTCCCAATTGAAAACTTTGCTGGCAGCTAAGATATTACGCTTAACTAATAATGAAGGATCTACTCAAATTAAACTTAGAGCTAACTTAGCTACTGTTACTCCAGAAGCAAAGAGCGTTATGCGTCGAGAAACTTTCGGAATTAGCGATGGGGAAAAATTTCAAACTAATAGAGAAGAAGATGTAGGCAAGTTGGGAGTTTCTGATGGATTACTAACTTTACCTATTGGCAGTAGAATTCAATGTCGATTATATAATGATGGCGATCGCCCAGTCTATTTTATGTTATTCATTTTAGACAGTAGTGGGCGCATTCTTTTTCTCGATCCAACTATATCTAATCAACCTGGGAATAATGCTCAACTTTCACAAACAGGTATGGTTATTTCTCCGGNTGGGCGCATTCTTTTTCTCGATCCAACTATATCTAATCAACCTGGGAATAATGCTCAACTTTCACAAACAGGTATGGTTATTTCTCCGGGTGATAGTATAAATATGCCTCCGGTGATTAGCAGTTCCCCTATAGATACAGAATCTTTTGGGTGGAGAGTAATAGGTCCTGAAGGATTATCAGAAATTATGATTCTCTCTAGCCATCAACCATTTAAGGAAACAATTGCAGCTCTTGATGGAGAGGTGCGTCAGGTTAGAGACGATCGCCTAATTAAAGAAGTATTAAATCCTTTAGCAGTAGCAGAAGCAGTGTTACGAGATTTACAGAGTGCAAGTCAATCAACTATTCAATCTACTGGGTTATCAACAGATGATTATACTCTAGATATTAATAGTTGGGCAACTCTGAGCTTTGTTTCTAGAGTTGTTTAACTTCCCGCCAGGGGAGTCCCGCGCTCTCCCGGAGGGGAGCGTCGTATAGGAAAGCCAGGGCTAAGATTCGGATACCTTCATAAGCTGTTCATATGCCTTTGACAAGCTAGGTACATTTTGTTATTATCAATGTCAACACAGGGGGAGGACATCACCTCNACCTTCATAAGCTGTTCATATGCCTTTGACAAGCTAGGTACATTTTGTTATTATCAATGTCAACACAGGGGGAGGACATCACCTCTGTCACGCGCAGCGGTCAGGGTTTCCCAGACTGAAGAATCCCGCATTGTCCCGTAAGGGCAACGTCGGGAGTATGTCAAAACAATACTTTGTACTAAAAACTAGAAACATAGTTATACTAGGGGCTTGATTAGCCCTTATTTTATTTTCTGTTCTCCTCAGAAGTAGAGTAATTATGCTAGTCATAGTTGGTTTACTTGAAAAGCGCTATAAATTATATTAAAGCTATGCAGAAAACAGAGACTCCTTTAACATTTAGACTGTGGACAGTTGATGAATATTATCTGATGGCTGAAGCAGGAATATTAGACCCAGAAGAGCGAGTAGAATTAATGGAAGGGCAAGTAATTAGAATGGCAGCAAAAGGAATTTCCCATGTTATAGCTGGAAAGCAAACACAGAAATTACTAGAAAATCTTTTGGCACAGAAAGTTTTGGTCTGGACACAAGACCCCATCCGATTAAATAATTATTCTGAACCTGAACCAGATATTGCTCTTGTCATGCCACCTCTAGAACGTTATTTAGACCATCATCCAATAGCTTCAGAAGTTTATTTAATTATTGAGGTTGCAGATACAACTTTCAGAATTGATAGGGATAAAAAAGCAAAAGCTTATTCTAGATCGGGAATAGCAGATTATTGTATTTTAGATGTTGTAGACCGCCAGTTGCACGTTTTTCGCGAACCTTCTGAAGCGGGTTATCAAAACGAGATTATTTTTTCCGAAACAGAGAGTATTTCTCCTTTAGTATTTCCTGATGTAAGTGTGATTGTAAGTCAAATGTTACCGAAAAATAAAGCTTTAAAGGAGAGGCTTTAAAGGAGAAAAAGCGGTCGTTTAGCGTTCCGCACAACCCGCGTTTTTCATGTTGCGGAGCAAAACGGCTTTCGCCGACATAAAAAACGTTTGCGATAGCATTCCGTAAGGAAAGTTTCCCCCTGAGTGGGATGGGGAGTTTTCCTGCTCTTAACAGAGCCGCTCCGCTTTATATGTTGCAGAGCAAAACGCCATATCCAATCTCCCCTTGAAAAGAAAAAAATTTCCCTTTTAACCAATCCTCTTATCTTCAAGAGGAGGTAATTATTAATTGTTGAACACCAGTTATCGCGTAACTATACTACCGATTCTTCATCAACAAAGCTTACATGATTTTATNTTTTCCTGCTCTTAACAGAGCCGCTCCGCTTTATATGTTGCAGAGCAAAACGCCATATCCAATCTCCCCTTGAAAAGAAAAAAATTTCCCTTTTAACCAATCCTCTTATCTTCAAGAGGAGGTAATTATTAATTGTTGAACACCAGTTATCGCGTAACTATACTACCGATTCTTCATCAACAAAGCTTACATGATTTTATCAAATTGACATAACATATATTGGTATGAATGTCAAAATAAATTTTGTCGTATTAACACTCTTGATCGAGTTATGCAAAATTGGTTAAACTAACTAAAGATTATGATATATTAAGGAAATAACTAAATGGTTGCAACACCAGTCCAAATTAAACACGAAGTTAAAGACCAATCCCTGGCCCCTCTAGGAAAGCAAAGAATTGAGTGGGCAGGTAGAGAAATGCCTGTTTTACGCCAAATTCAAGAACGGTTCGCCAAAGAAAAGCCATTAAGCGGAATTAAATTAGCAGCTTGCTGTCACGTTACAACCGAAACTGCTCATTTAGCGATCGCTCTCAAAAATGCTGGTGCTGATGCTGTCTTAATTGCTAGTAACCCTCTATCTACTCAAGACGATGTAGCTGCTAGTCTAGTAGTTGATTATGGTATTTCTGTGTTTGCCATAAAAGGAGAGGATGAAGAAACTTATCTGCGCCACGTTGAAACTGCTTTAGACCATAGACCTAATATTATTATTGATGATGGTAGTGATGTTGTCGCAACTCTAGTAAAAAATAGACAAGATCAACTTCCTGAACTCATTGGTACCACTGAGGAAACTACTACAGGTATTGTTCGTCTCCGAGCAATGTTTAATGATGGGGTGTTGACTTTCCCTGCGATGAATGTTAATGATGCAGACACCAAACATTTCTTTGATAACCGCTACGGTACTGGTCAATCTACTTTAGATGGTATCATCCGTGCTACTAATGTTTTATTAGCAGGTAAAACTACTGTTGTTGTAGGTTATGGATGGTGCGGTAAAGGGGCAGCTCTACGCGCTAGAGGTTTAGGTGCAAATGTAGTTGTAACTGAAATCGATCCAGTTCGCGCTATTGAAGCTATCATGGATGGTTTCCGCGTAATGCCAATGGCGGNATGATGCAGACACCAAACATTTCTTTGATAACCGCTACGGTACTGGTCAATCTACTTTAGATGGTATCATCCGTGCTACTAATGTTTTATTAGCAGGTAAAACTACTGTTGTTGTAGGTTATGGATGGTGCGGTAAAGGTGCAGCTCTACGCGCTAGAGGTTTAGGTGCAAATGTAGTTGTAACTGAAATCGATCCAGTTCGCGCTATTGAAGCTATCATGGATGGTTTCCGCGTAATGCCAATGGCGGAAGCTGCTCCTATAGGCGATTTATTTATTACTGTTACTGGTAATAAGCACGTTCTTCGTGGGGAACATTTCGATGTGATGAAGGATGGAGCGATCGTTTGTAACTCCGGTCACTTTGATATTGAAATTGACCTGAAGACTTTGGGTGAAAAAGCTGATGAAGTGAAGACAGTTAGACCTTTCACTCAACAGTATAAACTCAAAAATGGTAAGTCTGTAATTGTATTGGGTGAAGGACGGTTAGTTAACTTGGCTGCTGCTGAAGGTCATCCTAGTGCAGTTATGGATATGAGTTTTGCTAACCAAGCATTAGCTTGCGAATATTTGGTTAAGAATAAGGGTAAATTAGAGAATGGTTTACACTCTATTCCTGTGGAAGTTGATAAGGAAATTGCTCGTTTGAAATTACAGGCAATGGGTATTGGTATTGATACTTTGACTCCTGAACAAGTTGAGTACATGAATTCCTGGACTGTTGGTACCTAATTAAGAAGTAGAAGTTAGCTATTAGCTAGCCTCTTACAGAGGAACTGCCTCTTGCAGAGGAGCTACGCTAACGCTTTTTCCTTCGGAATGCTAGCGCAAACATTTCGCGCAGCTAAACGTTAACAGCTTCTCAAGGTGTTTAATGGGGGTTTTAATCCCCATTAACAGTTACTACTAATTTTTCAATCAGGTATAGTGGGAGACTGTTAACTTTGAATTTTTACCAATAGATAATTTATAATTTATAATTAATCAATTCGGTTTAAAACCTCTCCTTTTAAGGATAAAATAAAGTGCTAGGAGATTTCGTTATCTTCAATCAAGTACAGTTTTAACCAGAGGTAATTATCCATTATTCATTATCAATTAATTAAAGAGTATTTTGTCAGGCAAAGCTGATAGCTAGTTAGATATTAATTTTCGGAGAGGTTTTCCAATAATTGTTAGGCCAATTAATAAATTAAAGATTAAATCTCCTATATGGGGACCACCTTCATAGAAGGCTTCCTCTCGAATACCCAT
>NZ_LGSU01001239.1 GCF_002260545.1 Hydrocoleum sp. CS-953
CTTATAACCATAGCTACTATTAGTCATTTTAATTTGCCAAATAAGTCTAAAACACAACTATTAGCAGAGGAATCTAATAGAGTATTTATCAATAAAAATTTCTCTCCTTCAAAGCTTTCAAGCACAAATTTATCAACCCCAATTACCCAGCCAGTAAAAAGTTCTCTAAATACCCAGTCACCAACTCTTGTTTTAGCAGAAGTTTCAGGAATAGGAGTTACAGCAATTTTCCTCCTTATTTTTATAGGTAGTATAGCAGTAGTAGTTGTTATCTGGAGAACAAGACTTAAGATTGAACCTAATAAAATTGGAATTTTATACAATAAATTTGCCTTAAATTCTTCTCTCGGGCTTCCTCCAGGTCTTGAACCTAAAGTTATTTCTACTGGATTAAATTGGAAATATTCTTCTTTGATATATGACATTAAGACAGCCGAAGTTACCACAATTAATCAAGATCAAATTGGTTTAGTTGAAGCTAAATATGGAAAATCTTTGGAAAAGGGTGAAAACTTTGGTAGAAAAGTTGATTGTGATAATTTTCAGGATGCACAAACTTTTTTGGAAGAAGGTGGTCAAGCTGGTAAACAACTTGTTCATCTAGAAGCAGGAAAATACTATATTAATACTGAAATATTCAATGTCAGAAAAGTTCCTATTATTTCTATTCGTCCAGGAGAAATAGGACTGGTGATAGCTAACTATGGAGTTTCAAAGCCAGTCGAACAAATATTCGGCAAAGTAGTAGAATGTAATGATTTTCAAGATGCAGAAGCATTTCTAAATAGTGGAGGACAAAGAGGTAAGCAGCTTGCTATTTTAAGAGCAGGAAAATATAAAATTAATACTGATTTATTTACTGTAATTACTACGGATAATTCCCATGAACATAAAGAACATTCAGATAATTTAAAGGTTCGTAAAATTGATAAAGATAAGATTGGCATTGTAACTACAATGACTGGAAAAACTCTCCCTAAAGATGAAATTGCCGGACGAGAAATTGACGGACATAATAATTATCAAGATGGGCAGAAATTCTTAGACTTAGGAGGAGAAAGAGGTTTACAAGAAGAAGTTTTGAAAGAAGGAGAGTGGAATCTAAATCCTTGGTTTGTAAAAGTTGAGCAAGTACCAGTAACTAAAATTGAGCAAGAAGAAGTAGGAGTTGTTATCTCTTCTGTTGGGAAAAAATACGACAGACATGATGACGAGCAGAGTAGCTCCCAATATCAATTAGTTGATCCTGGATACAAGGGAGTTGAAAACAAACCTCTTACAGCTAATACTTATCCTATTAATACTAGAATTAAAGAAGTGAAGCGAGTTCCAACTACCCACATTATACTTAACTGGTCAGATGAGAAAAAAAATCGTTTTAATTATGATTATAAACTGAAAACAATTAAGCTAATTTCATTGGATGGTTATGAAATTTCTGTAGAGTTTACTCAAATTATTCGTATTGCTCCTGAAAATGCTCCTAAGATGATTTGTCTAGTTGGTGCTGAGGGAGAAGAAGACAAAAAATCTTATACTGATGATAAATCTGGGCAAACTGTTGTTAAATATCCAGCTATTAGAAATCTAGTTTCTCGTGTATTGGCAAAAGAGGTTTCTAGTTATTTTAGACAAGCTGCTACAGGTAAAACTGCCATTGAATTTCAAGAAGGAAGAGTTAGTTGTCAACGGGAGGCAGAAATATATATCAACGATCGTCTGGCAGAAATTGGTGTTGAAGGATGTGGCACTGTTATTGATGAAGTTAATTTACCCGAAGAATTAGATAAATATAGACAAAGATTAGAAAAACAAAAGCAAGAAAAAGAAGAAGCTCAAGCAAAAGTTGAAGCAGAAAAAAAACTTCAAGAACTTGTTAAAGCAGAAAAAGATAGAGAAGAAATTGAATCAGTAAGAGATGCTGAAATAAGGTCTAAAGTTTCTCAAATGGATGCTTATGCTAAATCACAGAAAGAACAATTAGATTTAGAAACATATCAGAAAGAGCTAGATATTAGAGCCGCTCAAGAAGAAACAATGAGTCGAATAGAGCTTGATGCTCTTCGTGCCAAAGTTCGTGCTCTTAGTCCTGAAATTTATGCTCAAATAGAAACACAAAGAAAATGGGCAGATGCACTGACTCAAGCGAAAATTACTTTGCCTCAAATTATGGTAACTGGTGGTAATAATAATGGTTCAGGAGACTCTGCATCAAATTTATTGAATTTATTACAAATAGAACATTTAACTGGACTTGCCAGTCACCTTCAGCTTAACCAAGGAACATCCACACCGCTACTTTCCAAACCAGAAACAAAAAATTCTCTTCCCCCAAACCAAGAACAGAAAAGTTTACCAGCAAATTCTGCTGAACTTAAGATTCCAGTTGTTTTCGTAGTAGATACATCTACTTCGATGTCTGGCGAACGCATAGATTCCTTAAATGCTGGAATTGCTGCTTTTAAAAAAGAATTTGAACCGAGTACCAAAATATCCCAATCTGTGCAATTAGCTATTATAACTTCTAATAGTAATCGGCGAGAAATTCAAGATTTTGTAAATATGGATGAATTTGCCCCATCTCCTCTCAAAGCTGAAGGAAAAACTATGATAGGTAAAGGAATTAATTTAGCATTACGAGAAATAGAGAATTATCAGAATAATTACCAAAGCAATAATATTCAGCATTCTCAAAAACCTTGGTTATTTTATATTTTAGGTATCCCTCCAACTGACACAAATTGGCAAACAATTGATAAGGATTGGCAAAAATCAACACAGCGTGCTAAAGAAGCGGCAGAGGCAAATAAACTCAATTTTTTTCTAGTCGGTGTTGAGGGAGTAGATATTATTAACCTCAGAGAAATTGCTTCTTTACAAACACCACGCAAGTCACTCAATAGTTTCCCTGAATTATTCCATTGGATTGCTGAAAATCTTAAAAAAGTTTCCACAAGTGAAAAAAGAAGTTCTGCTATTTCAATTCTGCCTATTACAGAATCGGTACAAGATGAGAATTGATTATTAAACACTATTCTGTAGGGGCGAATAGCCATTTGCCCCTACCGTGGTCTACCGTGCAGGAAAACCGTTTTAATATTATTGTCTTCCCTCAAGAGAGTTTCTAGTTAAGGATGAGCGATCGCCACACATTTTTCTCAAAATTTTGCCAAAAATACTATATAACCCCTGAAGGTATCTCTAAAAACTTAGACAATACAGAATTAAAAACTTTTTCATTCTCTGAAGCTCCTGAAAAAAATCGGCGCGTCAAAAGATTATCGGTTGCATTCTCACAAAAATTGTGATACCATAAAAATCATTAGGGGTCGTTCGCCCATATGCATGATTTTTTATTCAACCAAAAATAGCATTGTTTTTTAGCGATAGGGCGACCTTCCGCTTTGCTACGCATAAGAAACGCGAACACGAACGCTGTAGAAAAGAAAATCAACCTCTAAAGATATCAAATGGGTTCTATGGGTTCTATAGATTATGATCGATCGCCACACACTTTTCCCAAAATTCAACCAAAAACACTATATATAGTAGTCAAAAACTATAACGTTGCAGATATGTAGTGTTTAACCTTTCGACTTCTTTTGTTTTGCCCGCTGCTGAACCACTTCCGGAGGAAGACCATAATCTCCATCACTGAAATATACTCGCTCTACTATATTTCCCGGTTCTACTTCAATCCAGAGACGGGCACCTCCAGCTTGACTTCTATTAGGTTGATGAGGTTGATAGACTATTTGGCAAGGTCCTTTTATTTTCAGAGCGTGGCAATAATCTTTTTTATCTCCNAGGTTGATAGACTATTTGGCAAGGTCCTTTTATTTTCAGAGCGTGGCAATAATCTTTTTTATCTCCTACCTTCACAGCAACTGCTGGATGAGAAGTTCCATGGTCTCGGTTATAGTCTATAGTCTTCCGTAGAACATGAATAAAAGTATTAGCTGTGCGTTGATTTTTGTTCCAAGTTGGTTCTGGACCTCGACGACCAAGTGTAATTTCTGGCATTTCCGTTCTTAGAAACCTATGATTATCTATGTAAATCTCTGATTTTATCTAAACAATCTGTTCTATTCCTGCTTCACTCCTGGCAACGTCGGCGTTATCCAGTCCACAGGCTGTCACGGTCGAACTGACCGCCATAGCTAAATTTAAGGCTGCATTCAAGTCTCGACCGCAACTAAAACCACAGTGTTCACAGTCAAAAGTACGCTCTGATAAGGACAGAGACTGCTTCACATGACCACAGTGAGAGCAAGTTTTAGAACTAGGAAACCATCTATCAACAACGATTAGCTCAGAATCATATAACTTACATTTGTACTCTAACTGTCTACGAAACTCATAAAAACCCATATCGGCAACTGCCTTAGCTAACTTATGATTGGCCATCATGCCTGATACATTCAAATCTTCTATTACTATCTGGCTGTGATTTTTAGCCAAATAAGTAGTCAGTTTATGCAATGTATCTTTTCTGATGTCAGCTACCTTTGTGTGTAACTGAGCTATTCTGAGTTGGGCCTTTTTCCAGTTGTTGGAAAACTTGGTTTTATGCCTGTTGAGATATTGCAGTCTCGATAGTTTAGATTCCAACTTTTTGTAAGATTTAGCACCATCAAACACTTCGCCTGTTGACAATGTTGCCAAGGTTTTAACTCCTAAATCTACACCAACTACATCTACTAATTTCTCAGTATTTATGCTTGCTGTTTCTATCTTAAAACTGACAAACCATCTGTCAGCTTTTTTAGTTATAGTTACAGATTTAGGAGTTACATTATCTGGCAAGATTTCAAAGGTTTTTACGCAACCAATTCGAGGTAACTTTATATGATTAAAACCCACTGTAATTGAACCATCTAAAGTAAAGCTGTCATCNCAACTACATCTACTAATTTCTCAGTATTTATGCTTGCTGTTTCTATCTTAAAACTGACAAACCATCTGTCAGCTTTTTTAGTTATAGTTACAGATTTAGGAGTTACATTATCTGGCAAGATTTCAAAGGTTTTTACGCAACCAATTCGAGGTAACTTTATATGATTAAAACCCACTGTAATTGAACCATCTAAAGTAAAGCTGTCATCTTTACCTTTTTTTTTGAATTTAGGTTGACCAGATACTTTACTAAAGCAGCGCTTCCAAGCGCCTGATAAATACCTTAAAGCATATTGAGGTGCTGTCTTAGAAACCTCGTAGTAGCAATAGTTATTAGGTTTAACCATTGCTACTAAAAGTTTATGCAGGTCAATTGCAGTAGGAAATTTAAGTTGACTCCCAGGATTATTTGAATTGTGATTAAGGATGTTCCTAGTCAACCATAGTCCCCAATTCCAAGCGTGACGAGCTACGCCAGCGTGTTTAGCTAGTAAGGTTTTTTGCTGGTTTGTGGGGTGTAGTTCAGTTTTGAATCCTAGTAGCATAAAACAGATAATCCCAGATTTTTATAGATAATACCAGATTTTAGCCAACAGTTACAAGCCCTCTGATTTAGGGGAATCCGCCAAAGTCTTTTGACTTTTTTAGCGCCTACAACACGGCCACTATTCAATAGAAATCGCAATCTACCTGTAGATATATTTAGCAGAAAGGCGGGTTCTGTTGTACTGACATATGAGATATCATCCATAACTATAACGTTGGGGGTTTAAACAATTTAAGTGATATGAAAAGGAAAATTTTAGGAAGTTTTTTTTAAAAAATAAATTTTTAGTAAATGTGTTTAAGNTTACAAGCCCTCTGATTTAGGGGAATCCGCCAAAGTCTTTTGACTTTTTTAGCGCCTACAACACGGCCACTATTCAATAGAAATCGCAATCTACCTGTAGATATATTTAGCAGAAAGGCGGGTTCTGTTGTACTGACATATGAGATATCATCCATAACTATAACGTTGGGGTTTTAAACAATTTAAGTGATATGAAAAGGAAAATTTTAGGAAGTTTTTTTTAAAAAATAAATTTTTAGTAATTGTGTTTCAGGCGTTAGTAAATCAACAAATTCAACCATAGTCTAAAATTAGAGGAGATTTTATCGAAAATTCTACAGCCTAGGAAAATTGAAATCTATGAAAGTCGGTAGCCATTATTCAGCAGAAACAAATAAATGCCAATTTAGTGTCTGGGCACCTCTACGAGAAAAGTTAGCTGTACATATTATACATCCTCAAGAAAAACTAATAGAACTTCAAAAAGATGAATGGGGATATTGGCAAGGAGAAGCAAAAGACATTGAACCGGAAACTCTATACTTTTACCAACTAGACGGAGAAACTGACCGACCAGACCCCGCCTCTAACTGGCAACCCCAAGGAGTACATAGTCCTTCTAAAATAGTAGACCACCAAAAATTTACCTGGAATGATACTTCTTGGCAAGGCATCCCCTTGGCAGAAATGATTATCTATGAACTTCATGTCGGTACTTTTACTCCCGAAGGAACTTTTGCAGCAATTATTCCTAGATTGCCAGAATTAAAAGATTTGGGAATAAACACTATAGAAATTATGCCAGTTGCGCAATTTCCAGGCGATCGCAACTGGGGCTATGATGGAGTTTATCTTTATGGTGTCCAAGATTCCTATGGTGGGCCGGATGGTCTCAAGCAGCTTGTTAATGCTTGTCATCAAATGGGCATCTCTGTAATTTTGGATGTTGTTTATAATCATTTTGGTCCAGAAGGAAATTATCTCTGGGATTATGGTCCCTATTTTACGGATAAGTATCATACTCCTTGGGGAAATGCTGTTAATTTTGACGACGCATATAGTAATGAAGTCCGTAATTTTTTTCTTGAAAATACTTTGTATTGGTTAGATAAATATCACATTGATGGTTTACGTTTGGATGCTGTTCATGCCATTTATGATATGAGTGCTGAACCTTTTTTACAACAGTTAGCTGCGAGGGTAGAAGAGTTTAGTAAAAGTGATGGAAGGAAGCGTTATTTAATTGCGGAAAGTGATTTGAATGATGTGGGAGTTTTACGTTCAAAAGAAGAAGGAGGGTTTGGTCACGATGCTCAATGGTGCGATGATTTTCACCACTCTTTACACAGTCTTTTAACAGGAGAAAGTTCTGGATATTATTCTGATTTTAACAGTCTAGAATCTCTGAAAAAATCTTATAAAGAAGGATATGTTTATACTGGAGAATATTCGTCTCATCGTAAGAGAAATCATGGTAATTCGACTCTAGGTTTTGCGGGAGAAAAATTTGTAGTTTGTATTCAAAACCACGACCAAATAGGTAATAGGTTAATCGGGGAAAGATTATCAGCTTTAGTAAATTTTGAAGGATTAAAATTAGCAGCAGGAGCAGTTTTAATTTCTCCTTATGTACCAATGTTATTTATGGGAGAAGAGTATGGAGAGGAAAATCCTTTTATGTATTTTGTTAGTCATGGAGATCCTAATTTAGTTGAAGCAGTGAGAAAAGGTAGGGCAGAAGAATTTAAGTCTTTCAATTGGTTTGGAGAAGTGCCAGATCCTCAAGGGGAGAAAGTATTTATGGAGTCTAAATTAAACTGGGAAAAATCTAGGGAAGGAAAATATAAAATTTTGCGTTCTTTCTATAAAAGATTAATTGAGCTACGGCAAAAAATTCCGGCATTAGCTAAATTAGATAGAACTAAAACTGAGGTGTACAATTGTTCTGATAAAAATGTGTTATTGGTTCATAGGTGGTCAGAAAAAAGTAGTGTATTAAGTCTGATGAATTTTGAAAAGCAGTTTGTCAAATTGGCACCTAAACTACCTCAAGGAAATTGGCAAAAACTAATTAATTCCTCCGACCAAGAATGGATGGGAAATGGTGCTGTTTTACCTGAAAAATTGTTATCTGGACAAACTGTGACAATTAATCCTTTAAGCTTTGCTCTTTATGAAGAGTAGTTTTAGTCTGATAAATTCTTAATTTCAATTAGGATAATCAAAATTTCCTATTGGTTCACAAGCGGGAAGAAAAAAGTAGTGTATTAAGTCTAATGAATTTTGAAAAGCAGTCTGTCACATTGAAATTTCAACTACCTTAAGGAAATTGGTGAAATTTAATTAATTTCCCTGGTCAAGAATGGATGGGAATGAGAAATGGTGCTGTTTTTCTTGAAAAATTGTTATCTGGATAACCTGTTATAGATAATTAATCTTTTAAGCTTTGCTATTTATAAAGAATAATCTGAGGATGATAAGTGATTAATTTACATATTAGGAATTAGGAATTTTCACCAGGTATGCAAAGGAAAAATCAAAAAAAATAGCAGTAAACTATTGCCTCTTCCCCATTTCTTTCCTTAATCAGAAGACTTATTCAGAAAGCTCCAAATATGTATGTATTATACTAAAGAAAAAACAAAGAGTATTACAAATAATTTGAATGATTGAAATATTTC
>NZ_LGSU01000124.1 GCF_002260545.1 Hydrocoleum sp. CS-953
TATAAATCAATTATTTTTGCCTACTCCCTACTCCCTACTCCCTATTCCCTTTGATCAATGATAAATAATGAAGAAAAAATGCTAATGTCAAATATCAAGACTATTTCAGTTAACAGATAAGCAATAAATTATCGCGCTATATACATTAATTATTTATTTCTCCCTACTGGACAGAAACACCTAATTGTTTGCATGAAGGCGGGTTTATATAAATATTAGGGTAAGCATGAAAATTTCCATTAAAACCTGCCCCTACTATTGCAACATTTTAGGTGTGTCACGCCACTACTCCCTATTTTCTAAAAATGAATCAATCACAAACATCACCTATTAATAGTATTTGGCTATTTATGATAATTTCAGCTACAGTCATAGCAGCATATAACGGTAGAATGACAGAAATAACTGAGGCATCATTTGAAGGTGCGAAAAATGCTGTTACTTTAGCTATCGGATTAATTGGTAGTATGGCATTATGGTTAGGCATAATTTCAATAGTTGAAACAGCAGGAGGAATGAAAATAATTGCCCGTTTAATCTATCCTTTAATGGTGAAACTTTTTCCAGATATACCTGCATCCCATCCTGCTATGTCTGCCATTATTTTAAATATAGCTGCTAATGCTTTAGGATTAGGAAATGCTGCGACACCGATGGGTTTAAAAGCTATGGCAGAAATGGATAAATTAAATCCAGAAAAAGGAACTGCCACAGATGCAATGTGTTTATTTTTAGCTATAAATACCTCTTCAGTTACGATAATTCCTATTAGTGTAATAACCATTCGAGCTAGTGCAGGTGTTACTAATCCTGGAGATATTATTTTACCTACATTTATCGCCACTTGTTGTTCTACAATTGCGGCTATTGTAGCAGCAAAATTTTTTGCAAGTCGGCAACCAATGCCAAGTTTAAATCAATCTATTACTCCAGAATCTTTAGATAAAAATGATTCTCTTGATAGAGAAGAAAAAATCTCAAAACTTACCCCACCATCTAAAATTGGAAAACTACTTTTTGCCAGTTTAATCGGAGTTTTTTTAGGTGCAGTAATTTATCGCTTAAGTCTCAGAGGTATACCCTATCTTTTTAGTCTTAATTTTCTCCAAAGTTTGTCTAATTGGTTATTACCAATACTTNACCATCTAAAATTGGAAAACTACTTTTTGCCAGTTTAATCGGAGTTTTTTTAGGTGCAGTAATTTATCGCTTAAGTCTCAGAGGTATACCCTATCTTTTTAGTCTTAATTTTCTCCAAAGTTTGTCTAATTGGTTATTACCAATACTTATTTGCTCCTTTCTACTTTTTGGCTATTTTCGAGGAGTTAAAGTTTACGAAACAATGACCGAAGGAGCAAAAGCTGGATTTGAAGTTGCCGTCAGAGTAATTCCTTTTATGGTGGCAATTTTTGTAGCAATTGGAATGTTTAGAGCTAGTGGCGCACTAGATATTATGGCGACAATTTTATCGCCGATAACTAATTTAATTGGAATGCCAGCAGAAGCATTACCTATGGCATTAATTAGACCTTTATCTGGTAGTGGTGCTTTTGGCATTATGTCGGAAATAGTCACAAATGAACCATTAAGTTTTCTCTCCTATTTAGTATCAACTATGCAGGGTTCGACAGAAACAACTTTTTATGTATTGGCTGTTTATTTTGGTAGTGTAGGAATTAAGAAAACTAGATATGCTTTATCTGCTGCTCTATGTGCTGATGTGGTAGGAATTTTTACTTCTGTAATAATTAGTCCGATAATTTTTTGATAATTAAAGACAGAAAGTAAGTCTTGGAAAAAAAAAGGAATTTCAAGCCAACAGTAAAGTTGGGTTTGACTCTCCTAAACCTGATACTAATTTCCTCAAATACAGAAACTACTTTTGATATATTCCCTATTTATTTACTACCTACTCAAATTACCAAAATTAGATATGTTTTGCCTACTGCTCTATATGCTGATGTGGTAGGAATTTTTACTTCTGTAATAATTAGTCGGATAATTTTTTGATGATTAAAGACAGAAAGTAGGTCTTGGAAAAAAAAGGAATTTCAAGCCAACAGTAAAGTCTGGTTTGACTCTCCTAAACCTGATACTAATTTCCTCAAATACAGAAACTACTTTTGATATATTCCCTATTTATTTACTACCTACTCAAATTACCAAAATTAGATATGTTTTGCCTACTGCTCTATATGCTGATGTGGCAGGAATTTTT
>NZ_LGSU01001240.1 GCF_002260545.1 Hydrocoleum sp. CS-953
CTCCCCTACTCCCCCACTCCCCTACTCCCTATAGATAGTACAGTTAGCTGGAAGTTAAAAACCAACAGTCAAAAGTCACAAGCTTTCAACATCAGGCTTCTGACTGTTCCTCTTCTTCTCTACAACCATCACCTCAATTTTTTAGTCAGCTATGCAACAAACTATTTATCTAGACAATAATGCTACCACTAAAGTAGATGAGGCAGTGCTAGAGGATATGCTGCCTTACCTGAGTGAGTTTTATGGTAATCCCTCTAGTATGCACACTTTCGGCGGACAAGTTGGTAAAGCTGTAAGGAAGGCGCGATCGCAAGTAGCAGCTTTACTCAACGCCGAAGATACAGAAATTGTTTTTACCAGTTGTGGTACTGAGGGTGATAATGCTGCTATTCGAGCTGCTCTGACTGCTCAACCGAATAAACGGCATATTATTACTACTCAGGTAGAACACCCGGCAGTTTTGAATCTGTGTAAACATTTGGAGAAACAGGGGTATACAGTTACTTATCTGTCAGTAGATGGTCAGGGAATGATAGATTTAACTGAACTGGAAGCTGCTATTACAGGTAATACTGCCCTAGTTTCAGTTATGTACGCCAATAATGAAACAGGCGTAATTTTCCCCATAGAGCAAATTGGGCAAATAGCTAAGGAATATGGTGCGCTGTTCCATGTTGATGCGGTGCAAGCGGTAGGAAAAGTGCCTTTAGATATGAAGAATAGCACTATAGATATGCTAGCTCTATCTGGTCATAAGTTGCACGCTCCTAAAGGTATTGCTGCTTTGTATGTGCGCCGTGGTACTCGGTTCCGTCCATTATTAATTGGCGGACATCAGGAACGGGGTCGCCGTGCTGGGACAGAAAATGTCCCTGGTCTGATTGCTCTGGGTAAAGCTTGTGAATTGGCACAAGAGCATTTGGCGCATATTGACAAGGAACGGGAACTGCGCGATTATTTAGAAAATGGGATTCTAGCTGCTATTCCTGATTGTGTTGTTAATGGTCATCCTATTCAGAGGTTGCCTAATACTACTAATATTGGCTTCAAGTATATTGAGGGAGAAGCGATATTGTTGCATTTGAACCATTATGGTATCTGTGCTTCTTCTGGTTCTGCTTGTACTTCTGGATCTCTGGAACCTTCCCACGTTTTGCGGGCAATGGGACTGCCGTATACAGTTTTACATGGCTCGATTCGTTTTTCTCTATCACGTTACACAACTCGCCAAGAAGTAGAGGAAGTTTTGGCAGTGATGCCGACCATAGCAGAACGTTTGCGTGCCTTATCTCCTTTCAAAAACGATCAAGCTGAGTGGCTGCAAGAACGTCAGCAGGCGACTGCGTAATCCTAAAATTTATAATACTTTAAGGATTGCTACATCTTTGTTTACGCTAAATTTTGTAGCGAAAGTAACAGAAAAGCGAAGTTGATTAAGCAACAATAATTGTAGAGATTAAAGAGGGGTATACATCACGCTATAAACTCACAAAATTGTAGCAAAGTCAACAAAAAAAATGTTTCCTAACCTGGAAGATAAAAATATAACTTCTAGGAGTGGTAAATAATTTTTACGCCAATTACTTGAAGTTATGAAATTTGAAAAAAAAGGTAAAAAGGGGTTGCTTGATTTGAAAAAATGTGCAATACTAATAATATCAAGTTTAACCCACCTCTTCAAATTAAGAAGTTATTGCTCTACTAACTGGGTATTAACCTTCAAGAAAAAAACAGGATTTTTCATCAGTAAAAACTAGGGTGTTCTAAACAATAAGGACTATGTGGGAATATACTGAAAAGGTAATGGACTTGTTCTACAACCCCCAAAATCAAGGAACTATTACAGACGAAAAAGAGGGGGAAAAAGTAGTTAGCGGTGAGGTAGGAAGTATAGCGTGTGGAGATGCTTTAAGTCTACACCTCAAAATAAATGAAGCCTCCGGTAAAATATTAGATGCAAAGTTTCAAACCTTTGGCTGTGCTAGTGCAATAGCTTCATCTTCTGCCCTAACGGCAATGCTCAAAGGCAAAACTGTAGACGAAGCCATGAATATTAAAAACCAGGATATCGCCGGATACCTGGGAGGGCTGCCAGAAGAAAAAATGCACTGTTCAGTCATGGGAGAGGAAGCATTAGAAGCAGCAATCTTTAAGTATAAAGGTATTGAAGTAGAAGTTCACGAAGAAGACCACGAAGGCGCATTAGTTTGTAGTTGTTTTGCAATTACGGAAAACAAGATTAAGCGAGTTATCCGGGAAAACAATCTCAAAACAGCGGAAGAAGTAACAAACTATGTGAAGGCTGGTGGTGGTTGTGGTTCTTGTCTGGCAGATATTGACGATCTAATCGCATCGGTTTACGAAGAGCCAGAAGCTACTACACAACACATCCCTACAACTACTAAACCAGCAACAAAACTCACAAACCTACAAAAAATTACATTAATTCAACAAGTATTAGAACAAGAAGTGAGACCAGTTCTCGCGGAAGATGGAGGAGATGTTGAGTTATTCGATATAGATGGCGATCGCGTGCTAGTAACACTTAAAGGTGCCTGTGGTACTTGTAGTAGTGCAATGGCGACCCTCAAAGGAGCGATCGAAGCTACATTGAAAGAACGAGTAAGCGAAAGCATTGTAGTAGAATCGGTATAAAACCTAAATTTATGCTAACTACAGCAACAAACGACAAATAACAACAGGTGCATTGATGACAATTATATATACGCAGGTAATACCTGCTCAAGCTTTAGGGCGAGCGCCTCCGGGCACTCAATGTTGCTGCTAAATACACACTGTTCTTACATGAACAAAATTTATTGAATGTGGTGCTGTAAAGCCAAAAGCCCTAGACAAAAGCAGCTATTAAAAACAAACTCTAAGGAAACCCTTACAGCAACAAAAAAAACTACATTCATTTATTTTTCAAGTCAAATACACTAACAAAACGGAGAAAATCTATCATGCGTCAGATTGCATTTTACGGAAAAGGCGGTATCGGTAAGTCCACTACTTCTCAGAACACTCTAGCTGCAATGGCTAACCGTCACGGTCAGAGAATCATGATCGTAGGTTGTGACCCTAAAGCTGACTCTACTCGTTTAATCTTAAACGCTAAAGCTCAAACTACTGTACTTCACGTTGCTGCAGAGCGCGGTGCAGTTGAAGACGTAGAACTAGACGAAGTATTGAAAGATGGTTTCGCAGGCATCCGTTGCGTTGAGTCTGGTGGTCCTGAGCCTGGTGTAGGTTGTGCAGGTCGTGGTATTATCACTGCTATCAACTTCCTAGAAGAAGAAGGTGCTTATACCGATCTAGATTTCGTAAGCTATGACGTACTAGGTGACGTTGTTTGCGGTGGATTTGCAATGCCTATCCGTGAAAACAAAGCTCAAGAAATCTACATCGTATGTTCCGGTGAAATGATGGCAATGTACGCTGCTAACAACATCGCTCGTGGTGTTCTTAAGTATGCTCATGCTGGTGGTGTACGTTTAGGTGGTTTAATCTGCAACAGCCGTAAAGTTGACCGTGAAGTTGAGTTAATTGAGAACTTAGCAGCTCGTCTAAACACTCAAATGATTCACTTTGTACCTCGCGACAACGTTGTTCAACGCGCTGAAATCCGTCGTATGACTGTTGAGCAATACTCTCCAGAAGATAATCAAGCTCAAGAGTACAATACATTAGCTGAGAAGATCATCAACAACGACAAACTAACTATTCCTACTCCTCTAGAAATGGATGAATTAGAAGAGTTGTTAATTGAGTTTGGTCTATTAGGAGACGAAGAAGATCGTCAGAAGCAAATTGCAGAGCAAGATGCTGCTATAAAAGCTGCTAAGTAAGCTTAAATCTCACATCAAATAGTGGGGTGTGCTAGGCGCACCCTACATCAAAACACAAGTCAAGTATTGCGTAAGTTTTGTAGCAATTAATCCCCGTTATTACTGGCAGGTCTAACGGGGTCTAATTTCAGAATCTTCAAATATCCGAAAGGAGATATGTAACATGACAACTGAAAAAATAGAACAGAACAAAAAGTTAATTGAAGAGGTCTTAGAAGCTTATCCTGAGAAAGCTGCTAAGAGACGGAAAAAGCACCTCAACGTTTTAGAAGAAGGATCTGACTGTGGCGTTAAGTCCAATGTTAAATCAGTTCCTGGTGTAATGACAACTCGTGGTTGTGCTTTTGCTGGAGCAAAAGGGGTTGTTTGGGGTCCTGTTAAGGACATGGTTCACATCAGTCACGGTCCAGTTGGTTGCGGTTACTACTCTTGGGCAGGTCGTCGTAACTACTATAACGGTGTAACTGGTGTTGATACTTTCGGTACAATGCAATTTACTTCCGATTTCCAAGAAAGAGACATCGTTTTTGGTGGAGATAAGAAACTCGCCAAAATCATGAACGAAATCGAAGATTTATTCCCACTCAATGCTGGTATCACAATTGAATCTGAGTGCCCAGTAGGTCTAATTGGTGATGACATTGAAGCAGTAGCAAGAAAAGCTGCTAAAGAACTGAATAAGCCAGTTGTTCCAGTACGTTGTGAAGGCTTCCGTGGAGTTTCTCAGTCATTAGGTCACCACATCGCTAACGACACAGTGCGTGACTGGGTATATGAGCCTTCCGCAGAAATAACCAACGAAGAGATCGGCTTTGAAACAACTCCTTATGACGTATCCTTAATCGCTGACTNGCAGTAGCAAGAAAAGCTGCTAAAGAACTGAATAAGCCAGTTGTTCCAGTACGTTGTGAAGGCTTCCGTGGAGTTTCTCAGTCATTAGGTCACCACATCGCTAACGACACAGTGCGTGACTGGGTATATGAGCCTTCCGCAGAAATAACCAACGAAGAGATCGGCTTTGAAACAACTCCTTATGACGTATCCTTAATCGCTGACTACAACATCGGTGGTGACGGTTGGAGTTCTCGTCTATTATTAGATGAAATCGGTTTAAGAGTAGTTAGCCAAGCAACAGGTGACGGTACTTACAACGAAGTATTCATGGCTCCTAGGGTGAATTTAAACCTCATCCACTGCTACCGTTCCATGAACTACATCTGCCGTTACATGGAAGAAGAGTATGGTATACCTTGGACTGAGTTCAACTTCTTTGGTCCTACTCAAATCGCTAAGTCTCTACGGAAGATTGCTTCTTACTTCGACGATACAATCAAAGAAAACACAGAAAAAGTAATTGCTCGGTATCAGGAACAAGCTGATGCAATAGTAGCTAAGTATCGTCCTCGTTTAGAAGGCAAGAAAGTAATGATGATGGTTGGTGGTCTACGTCCACGTCACGTTATTCCTGCTTTCGACGATTTAGGAATGGAAGTTATCGGTACTGGTTATGAATTCGGTCACGGTGATGACTACAAGCGTACTGCTGAGTATGCTCAAGAAGGTACTCTAATCTACGATGACGTTAGTGGCTACGAATTTGAAGAATTTGCTAAGAAATTAAAGCCAGACTTAATTGCTTCTGGTATTAAAGAGAAGTATGTATTCCAGAAGATGGGTATGCCTTTCCGTCAAATGCACTCCTGGGATTATTCTGGTCCTTATCACGGTTATGACGGATTTGCTATCTTCGCTCGTGACATGGATCTAGCTCTCAACAGCCCAACTTGGAACTTAATTAAAGCTCCTTGGAAGAAAGCAAGCTAGTAGAAGTTAGTAGGGGTGATTCGCGTTTGCGACAGCATTCCGTAGGAAATCACCCGTACAGAAGTCAGAAGTTTGAGTTTTGGCTTTGGCTTTTAGGAAATGGGGCAATGCCATCAGTACGGCAACCCCAATATTCTGAATNATGGATCTAGCTCTCAACAGCCCAACTTGGAACTTAATTAAAGCTCCTTGGAAGAAAGCAAGCTAGTAGAAGTTAGTAGGGGTGATTCGCGTTTGCGACAGCATTCCGTAGGAAATCACCCGTACAGAAGTCAGAAGTTTGAGTTTTGGCTTTGGCTTTTAGGAAATGGGGCAATGCCATCAGTACGGCAACCCCAATATTCTGAATTCTAAATTCTAAAGCAACCCCAATATTCTGAATTCTAAATTCTGAATTCTAAATTCTAAATTTTGAACAATACCATAGAGGATAAACACCATGAGTCAGAATGTAGACAAAATCAAAGATCACTTTCAACTCTTCCAAGAACCAGAATACCAAGAAATGTTCGAGCGGAAGAGAGAATTTGAAGGCGGTCCTTCCAAAGAAGAAATAGAAAGAGTGAAGGAGTGGACAAAAACTTGGGAATATCGCGAAAAGAACTTTGCTCGTGAAGCTCTAACAATCAACCCTGCTAAAGCTTGTCAGCCTTTAGGTGCTATCTTTGCAGCTGCAGGTTTTGAAGGAACTCTACCTTTTGTACATGGTTCTCAAGGTTGTGTTGCTTACTTCCGTTCTCACTTAACTCGTAACTACAAAGAGCCATTCCAAGCTGTTTCCTCTTCCATGACTGAAGATGCTGCGGTATTCGGTGGTCTCAAGAACATGACTGATGGTTTGGCAAACTCTTATAGTTTGTACAAGCCTAAAATGATTGCTCTCTGCACAACTTGCATGGCAGAGGTAATTGGAGATGACTTAGGTTCATTCATCACTACCTCCAAAAATCAAGGTGCAGTACCTGAAGATTTCCCAGTTCCTTTTGCTCATACTCCTAGCTTTGTTGGTTCTCACATCACAGGCTATGACAATATGCTCAAGGGTATTTTGGTAGCTCTAACTCCAGGTAAGAAGAAGGGAGTTACTAACGGTAAAATCAACTTTATCCCTGGTTTTGACCCTTACATTGGCAACATCCGTGATTTGAAGGACATTCTATCTGTAATGGATGTTCCTAGCACTATTTTAGCTGACAACGCTGAGAGCTTTGATTCTCCTAACTTAGGCGAATTCAAGATGTACAATGGTGGTACAACTCTAGAAGAAGGTGCTGATTCCATCAATGCTAAGGCTACTATCTCCTTCCAGAAGTATTCCACTCCTAAGACTCTAGAGTACCTAGAGCAAGAAGGTGGTCAAACAACATTGACTTATCGTCCTATCGGTATCCGTGGTACTGATGAGTTCTTAATGGGATTGTCTGAATTAACTGGTAAGGCTATTCCTGAAGAGCTAGAANAACTCTAGAAGAAGGTGCTGATTCCATCAATGCTAAGGCTACTATCTCCTTCCAGAAGTATTCCACTCCTAAGACTCTAGAGTACCTAGAGCAAGAAGGTGGTCAAACAACATTGACTTATCGTCCTATCGGTATCCGTGGTACTGATGAGTTCTTAATGGGATTGTCTGAATTAACTGGTAAGGCTATTCCTGAAGAGCTAGAAATTGAGCGTGGTCGTGCAGTTGACGCTATCACTGACTCTCAAGCTTGGTTACACGGTAAGCGCATTGCTATCTACGGCGATCCTGACCATGTATTAGGTTTGTTGAACTTCACTCTAGAATTAGGTATGCAGCCTGTTCACGTTGTTGTAACTAATGGAAATGTTCAAGGCTTTGAAGAAGAAGCTAAGGCATTATTAGCTGCTGATCCTAACGGCCAAGAAGCTACTGTTTGGATCGGTAAGGACTTATGGCACTTACGTTCATTGTTGGATACTGAGCCAGTTGACCTGTTAATTGGTAACTCCTATGGTAAGTTCCTACAACGTGATACTGGAACTCCATTAGTACGCATCGGCTATCCTATCTTCGACCGTCACCACCAGCACCGTTATTCTATCTTAGGATACAAGGGAGCATTCAATCTACTCAACTGGATCGTTAATACTATCCTAGATGAGTTAGATCGTGGTAGCATGGAGCTAGGTGTTAACGATACATCTTTTGACTTGATTCGTTAATTCATAAACCATCTAATTTTTGTAGGGGCAAACGGCTGTTTGCCCCTATAATTTGTTTTACAGAACTAAAGTAGGTTGGGTTAAGCGCCAGCGCAACCCAACAATAAACTCGATACTTACGAACATTATCTTGATCAGGACTTACACAGGAGAACCCAGAAACCCGGTTTCTGGTAGACGTCTATTACTCAAAACAACGATTTATCCTAGAAACCGGGTTTCTTTGCGTAAGTCCTATTTATGTTGGGTTTCGTTCCTTGCTACGCAACGCTAGCGCGTTTCATGTCGCGTTAGCGAAACAACCCAACCTACAAAATTGTAACTTCTATACAAAACTCATAATAAAAATATGTTGGGTTTCGTTCCTCAACCCAACCTACAAAATGATAACTTCTATACAAAAATCATAACAAAAATTTGTCATCCTAAATAATAACAAAAATTTGTCATTCTAAGATTAGATTCTCTATGACTAAATTTGTGAGTCAGGAGTTGAAAGTGAGATAGAGGCAATAGGAGAAAAGGTTAAAAAATATTCCCCTACTCCCCCACTCCCCTAC
>NZ_LGSU01001241.1 GCF_002260545.1 Hydrocoleum sp. CS-953
CGTTTTCCTGACGGAATGCTCCGCAAACATGTCGCGCAGCGAAACGGCCGTTAGCTTCGCATAACTATCGTTAACGCCCGTACAGGAGTTAGGAGAAATATTAGATTTGAACAATTAAACTATTCAATTATATAATTCCTATTCAAGAGAATATTTTTATTAATGAATCAGTAGTTTTGCGATTACTTTATAATCGGATTTTAGATAACAGGGAAAAGAGAACATTTAGAAAAATATTTTCACTTAATTACCGAAAAAGTAAGGTATAAAGTCTCTATATTCTCTGGAGGAAAAAGAAAAAAAATCCTTTTAACAAATCCTTACTATTACAAAATAGGTATAGTCATTTAATTTAAAAAGGAAAGAATGTTTCCCCTGAAATACTTTCATAGCAATAAACACTTGTCTCAATCTAAAGTTAAACGACTATAATTAGGGTTAGCTGAAAAAGTATTTTAGTCAGGGTAGCAGTCAGAAGGTAGGGACGTTGCATAAGGGCGTCCGTACAGAGTCAGGAGAAATTGGAGTTAGGTCGAAGGTAGTGGGAGGAATTATCCCTTGATTTTTCTGTAATATTAAGGAAAAAATTCTAAATTTTTGAACCTTTTTAACCTCAAAGTTCGTACTTTTTCCATACCTAAAAATGCTACAAACTTTATCTGTAAAAGCTTTTATATTTAATCAGCAAAGCAATAATAATTAATTATTAATTATTAATTATTAATTATTAATTATTNCTAAATTTTTGAACCTTTTTAACCTCAAAGTTCGTACTTTTTCCATACCTAAAAATGCTACAAACTTTATCTGTAAAAGCTTTTATATTTAATCAGCAAAGCAATAATAATTAATTATTAATTATTAATTATTAATTATTAATTATTTAGTTGTACTTAACTTTTGTTTTTCAGGATATATTTTAGACTGGGGAATAGTAAGTTGCCGTATTTGACTAAGTTCATGGAAACTACCGCAAAGAAGTAAGCGATCGCCCATCTGAGTTTCTGTATCTCCTTGAGGCCATCGAATTAATTTTCCTTCTCGTTGAATTGCCTGAATTTCTACTGCATATTTACCATGTAAATCTACATCAGATAATTTTTGACCCACAAAGGGACTAGACTCAGTTAAAATCAACCATTGACAAGATGTGCTTTCCTTTGGTACAGCAATTTCTCCTTTTGCCAGACGCTCAAAACTATCTAATTCTGAAGGTTCTCCCACTAATAAAAGTTTATCACCAATATCTAATACTGTCTGACCTTCTGGATAATCAATTTCCTCTCCTTCCTCCCTACGAATAGCCATTAAACTAACTCCCGTTAACCGCCTTAAGTTAGTTTCCTCCAAAGTCATACCAGTCAAAGGAGAATTTTCTGGTAAAGAATACCATCTACTATTCATATCTTGAACTGCTGCTTTTAACTCTCTAGATATTTGAGGATCTAGAATTGAAGGCCGTAATGCTTGATAATGACTTTGGCGAATTTCTTCTATTTCCTTTTGAATAACCTTTGCCGATATTCCCATACCAANACCATCTACTATTCATATCTTGAACTGCTGCTTTTAACTCTCTAGATATTTGAGGATCTAGAATTGAAGGCCGTAATGCTTGATAATGACTTTGGCGAATTTCTTCTATTTCCTTTTGAATAACCTTTGCCGATATTCCCATACCAACTAACAGATGGTTAGAAAGTTCTAAACTAGCTTCAAAATTTGGTTCGACTACTTCCCTAGCTCCCAGTTGATATAACAATTCAATATCCTTATATCGGTTAGCCTTAACAACTATATCCAAATCTGGGGCAAATTCTAGAGAGCGCTTCAGGCAAAGTCTCGTACTCATAGCATCTGGTATAGCGATCGCCATTGCTTGTGCCTTATCCACACCAGCTCTTTCCAAGACGTGCATGGAGCAAATATTACCATAAAGATAAGGAATATCTTTGTCACGCAACTTTTGAGCCACCGTTTCTGACTGGTCAATGACCAGATAAGAAATATCATGGTTTTCTAGTTGTTGTACTAGGTTACGTCCTACTTTTCCATAACCACATACTATAACATGATTTTGTAGAGGTAAATCTACTGAGATAGCTGTGTTAGGTTGATTCGTTTCATAGAGATACTTTTGTAACCAAGAAAAATTTTCTGCCCAATTTAACAATTGTGGGGCAATTTTCAGGNTGGTCAATGACCAGATAAGAAATATCATGGTTTTCTAGTTGTTGTACTAGGTTACGTCCTACTTTTCCATAACCACATACTATAACATGATTTTGTAGAGGTAAATCTACTGAGATAGCTGTGTTAGGTTGATTCGTTTCATAGAGATACTTTTGTAACCAAGAAAAATTTTCTGCCCAATTTAACAATTGTGGGGCAATTTTCAGGACAAAAGGTGTAATTACTAAAGTTACAGCAGTTGTGCCCAATATTAATAAGTATACCCGACGAGAAACTAATCCTAATATTTGTCCCTTACTGGCAAGTACAAAAGAAAATTCTCCTATTTGAGCTAAACCTAAACCTGATAAAATTGCCGTTTTCAGAGGATAACCAAAAATTCTCACAATAGGAGTAACAATCAAAAATTTTCCTACTAAAACGAGAAACACTAAACCCAGGATTATTTCTAGATGACTCCACAGGAAAAATGGATCTATTAACATCCCTATCGCTACAAAAAATAGAGCTGCAAATATATCTCGAATAGNCCTATTTGAGCTAAACCTAAACCTGATAAAATTGCCGTTTTCAGAGGATAACCAAAAATTCTCACAATAGGAGTAACAATCAAAAATTTTCCTACTAAAACGAGAAACACTAAACCCAGGATTATTTCTAGATGACTCCACAGGAAAAATGGATCTATTAACATCCCTATCGCTACAAAAAATAGAGCTGCAAATATATCTCGAATAGGTTCCACATAAGTTAGAGTTTGGTCAGCATATTCTACTTCAGATATCATTAAACCCGCTACAAAAGCTCCCATTTCAATAGAAAAACCTAAATATTCAGTCAGGAGAGCTATTCCTAAACACAATGCCACAACTCCCAGTAAAAATAATTCCCGACTTTCAGTTTTTGCCAAAAATCTTAGTAACGAAGGAATTACCCAAATTCCTGCTGCTATAGCACCCAGAGCAAATATACCTATTTCCAGAAGCGATCGCCCTACTGCAATACCAATAATTTCTGGAGGTTGGTTTAAAGCAGGTAAAACAGCTAACATTAATCCCAAAGCTAAATCTTGGACTACTAAAATTCCCAACATAACTTGGCCGTGGGATGTAGATGTCTCATTCCGCTCCATCAAACATTTCAGTACCACTGCTGTTGAAGATAGAGATAGTATTGCCCCTAAAAATACTCCTTGGACTGGAGAGGATACCCACCCTACCCCCACAGAAACTAATGTTGTGACTAAAATAGTAAAGATAATTTGTAGTCCACCACCACCGAGGCTAATTGCTTGGACTTTTCTCAATTCTGCCAGGGAAAATTCTACTCCCAAAGCAAATAGTAAAAAAGCTACCCCTAATTGAGCTAAAGTTTCTACTTGAATGAGTTCTTTAATTAAACCAAATCCTGCTGGTCCAACAATAATCCCACCTAACAGATAACCTAATAAAGCTGGCTGTCGTAAGAGTGATGCGAATAGTCCTCCTGCTGCTGCTGCTGTTAGAACTAATACTAAGTCTATAATTAACCTGAAGTCTTCTTGCACGGATTTTTATCAAAATTACTATCTTGTAAAGATATATTAACTCCAAGGTAAAAATTCAGCTATTCTATTTACTGTAGTAGTCATTCCAGTTATCAGTTATCATTTCCTATTCAAGTAGAAGGTTTGAGACCTGATTTTATGGTCAGTATTAAACTTTTTAATTAACTAATAATAATTTTTAAATTTGACATTCTTGATGTTTTATGTAAGATAATGAATGCTTTATTAGTTGATGATTTAAAAATTGTCAAAGTGGGAGCAAGAGTTCCCTTAATTAATACTAAAATAGTCTTACTTGAATAATAAAAATCTCCTTCATTAATTGATAATGGATAATTACCTCAAGAAAAACCATAACGGAATTGAATATAAGCAAATATCCTATAGCAATCCTAAATGATTTGTGATAATTTTTATAATAGTTAAGATAGTTAAAATTGAGGAAAAACCTTGAAAATTATGACTTCTACCTCCTGAGTCCTAACTACCACAAAAATATTCCNTAGCAATCCTAAATGATTTGTGATAATTTTTATAATAGTTAAGATAGTTAAAATTGAGGAAAAACCTTGAAAATTATGACTTCTACCTCCTGAGTCCTAACTACCACAAAAATATTCCAATTGAAATAAGATTGCTATAGCACTTTTTTATCTTTAAATAGAAAGCTGTATACCTTAATTTTTTTGTAAATTAAGCTCGCAATAACCTTTTTATAGTGTTTTGAGATTAGTTATCAGGTAAGCATTTCCTACGGAATGCTGCGCAAACAGCTATTAGCTGTCAGGTCTCAGCAACAACACTAAAGTGTTGAAATTAATATAGATTTTAAGGGTGAAGAAGCTAACTTTCGTAGTAAGACAATTAATAAAGCTTTTATCCTTAACTAGAAGCAATAGCTGATAGCTTATGGCTGACGGCTGAGTGCTTACGTTATCAGAGATATCTAAATCTATATGGATAAAAAAAATAAATTTTTATTTATTCGTTCGATCTGAAGAATTTAAAAATATAAATAATTAATGTTTTTATCAGTTAAAATTAAACAGTTTATCCATAGTTTAATCTTGGCTACTGTTACAGCAATTTTTGTAGTAGTCATACCTGGTTTTAGTCAAACTGTACAGGTAACTCCCACTAACCCACAACTGGGAGATACCATATCTGTTGTGATTCAGCAACCAGATAGAAATATCTCAACTCCCAAGGTTAGTATGGATGGAAAAACTTACCCCTTATTTTCTATTGGACAAAATAGATTTCGAGCATTATTGCCCACAACTCCTTTAGATAAATCTGGCCTGCGACAACTGCAAGTGACTACTGACACAGGTATACAAAATCTAAATGTTAACTTGCAAAATCGCTCTTTTCCTACTCAATCTATTTGGTTGCCTCCTGACAAAGAATCTCTTCGTGGAACAGACTTAGAATTTGACAGAGTAGCAGCATTTAAACAACTTGTAACCCCACAAAAATTTTGGAATGGTCCCTTTCTTCGCCCTAATAATGGTCCAGTTAGCACCATCTACGGAGTGCGCAGGATTTATAATGGAAGGTTTGCTGAGAATAATTACCATCGAGGAGAAGTTTATGCAGCTTACAATGGTTCCCCGTTTGAAGTCCNTTTTCCTACTCAATCTATTTGGTTGCCTCCTGACAAAGAATCTCTTCGTGGAACAGACTTAGAATTTGACAGAGTAGCAGCATTTAAACAACTTGTAACCCCACAAAAATTTTGGAATGGTCCCTTTCTTCGCCCTAATAATGGTCCAGTTAGCACCATCTACGGAGTGCGCAGGTATTATAATGGAAAGTTTGCTGAGAATTATTATCATCGAGGAGTAGATTATGCAGACTACAATGGTTCCCCTGTTGTAGCTCCTGCTGCTGGTCGTATTTCTCTAGTGGGATTAGAATCTCAAGGTTTTGAAATTCATGGTAATACTGTAGGTCTCGATCATGGTCAAGGAGTAACCAGTATTTTTATCCATTTGAGTAGTGTTAATGTCAGGGAGGGCGATCTGGTGAAAGCTGGCCAGCAAATTGGTACTGTAGGATCTACAGGAGCATCTACAGGTCCTCATCTTCACTGGGGATTATATGTACATGGTCAAGCTGTAGATCCGGTTCCTTGGCGATACAATGGTATTGAATAAATTCTCTCTAGTTATTAGAGTCAAACTATGGAAAAATTTTTAGTACAGAAATTTTTTTTCTATAGAATAAATATATCTGTAATTTTTTAATTATTCTTTGAATAGTAAAGTCATTATTGATATTGTTGATATTGACTTTGATGAACTTATCACCTTATTCTAATTATTAAGCTAGAGATTTTATTGGAAAATTATTATCAATAAACTTACACAAAAGTTATGAGTATAGAAAGAATTGTTGAACAAGCTTTACAAGATGGTTATTTAACACCTTCTATGGAAGCAGAGGTAGGACGAATCTGTAATACGGCTTCTGAATTATCGATTGAGGAATATATGGCCCTTGACCGTTTGATGGGAGCTTTGCTAACAGGAGAAGTAGTTGTCTTACCTCGTAAACAATTTATCAATGTGATGGAGGAGTTAGTATTATCTGAGGCAATAGCAAGGGTAGCAGAGATTGAGGCCAGTAGCGATCAAACTCTTGATGTGGGAGATATTGCAGCTTATGCTCTGAATAGACTTCCTCCTTTGTATGCTACTACTGAGGAAGGCGCTCAGTTTCAAAGGTCTAAAGCTAAGGATGAGCTTCAAAATTTGATTTCTAAACAGGTAAGTGAAGCTATAGATCAAAATATTAATCGACAACCAATTAACCCTACAGCTTTTGGCAACTCACCTGATGTGAGCACACAACTTAGTAACTTGCTCAATTCTCTAGCTACAGACTATGAAAAATAGCATATAGCAATTCCCAAGAAGCGTGAGGTACAAAATTTTAGGTTTTAGGGAACACTTAACTGGTATGGAGGGAATAGAAAAGAAATTAAAGAGCTTGTGTACCTCATAAGTTTGAAAAACCCTATAATTGATTTCATAATTAACTGCTTATACCTTATTTAGATGAGGAAATCAAGTTAGTTCTGAGAAGTAAAAGATTGATAATTTTAAACAAAAAAAATAGGAGTATGAATGTTTAATTGGCATCCTCTACTCCTATGTTTATACTGAATTTTTTATACCTATAAAATCAGTCTTTAGGATATAAAAATTTTAGCAATTATATATAAAACAAAGCCGAAAANGAGTATGAATGTTTAATTGGCATCCTCTACTCCTATGTTTATACTGAATTTTTTATACCTATAAAATCAGTCTTTAGGATATAAAAATTTTAGCAATTATATATTCATCAAAGTTTGCTATTCTATACTATCATTTTCTCATCTTTTCCTCTATCTATTCTGAGAGAAAAATTATCTCAATTCATAAATTAAAAATCTAATATTTTATGACAAGAGAAAATTAAATTATTAAGCTTTAGTAATTCAATCAGTTTCTTTATTCACTATCTTCTGAGGTATTATTGGCAGTAGTAGAAATGTTCTCTTTTTCTAACCTACGTTGTTCCCGTTTTTTCTTCGCTGCTTCAAGGGTATCTTCCATAGCACTACGAGCTTGAGCTATTCTCTCCAAGTTACTAAGATACAAATCTATATCCTTTAATAACTTTTCTTCTAGTAAGTTTAAAGCTTGGCAAACTTTCTTCAGTGCCTCTGTGCGCTTCTCTTGTTCCTTGATGAATTCTGTATCTACTATTTCTAGTAAAGTAAATAAACCTATAGCAAATAAGCGACTATACCTAAATTTTGAGTTCTCAGAAATACCTCTTAAATAATCTTGCAAATATTGAGTATTGTCTATATTGTTTGATAAACAAATCCAAGAAAGCATATCCGATGCTGATAGTTGCCGAGCTAAATCTTCTAATCCTTTAGCATCAGTACGGTATTTGTTGGGATCTTCCTCTTGTGCTTGAATCAAAGCATTAAAAATTGAAATTTTGTCCTGCTCTGGAGAATATCCCTGCATAAAACGGTCATAAGCTGTAACTACACCCAAACCATAAAATGGGTTATAGCTATAATTAGCATTAACCGAAATCAGGTGCATTTCCACTAGCAACTCTTCAACTACCCGATTATATATTGAGTTAATAGGACGGGTGTGAAAGTTATAAAAGGCTTTCTTAGTATCTGAAACAGTACGATTATTATTCACCTGGTGTTCTAGTTCTATAATCCCATCCCTGGAGCTTGATTTCTGAATCTACTGTACAAGTTTTTAACTATATAGTAGTCACGAGAAAAGCAGAGTGGGTTTTGCGATGTGAAGTACCTACCCCAACGCTGTAATTATGATGGGTATTTCATTGATCCTAGTACAGGATAATGTGGCACTATAATATAATTTAGTTTTTACTTTCTCAAATAAATATAGTAGTCTATCAATTTGGAAATGATGGATATATTTTTGTAACTTGGATTTTAGGGAAATGCTTTTTGGGATTGCCTACCCCTAAAAATTATCTTGACAGAGGAATAGTTTGACTCTCCCCGCTCTAAAGAGACGGAGATTCACAAGCAGCCCAGAATCGGACTCTTGCAGGCGAAGTCAAAGCGCCCCTACCCAGTTGCTCCCGCTGCCCAAGGCACGAGGCTTCTGGCTACTTTTTTCTGT
>NZ_LGSU01001242.1 GCF_002260545.1 Hydrocoleum sp. CS-953
CATAAATACAATTATTCTATTTTGACAAAAACTTAATAATATGATAATGTACGAGTTGAAAAAAATTCCTAAATCCTCAAGAATGGTTAAAGGTAATGAAATTAAATTTTCATCTGACTATTCTAGCTACTATAGCTTTATTAACTCCAATATGCTTAACCTCTGTTGTTAATGCAGAAATTGAGATATCGCAACAGGAAGTAATAGCACAAAATATTAAATTCCAAACGCCAGAAATCAGAGAGCAGGGAGATAGAATGAACACAGCAGTAAACGGAGGAACTCGAAATAGGTGTGCGTTTAAAGATGGACTTACTGCTTTGATACCAGAAACTAATATTGGGTTAACTTTGGCTGAGTATCCGAAATTTTTTGTATATCTTCCAGCATTAGAAGTATTAAAAAAAGATAGATGTTCTGATTTCCTTCCAGAAGAAATAAGAGTAGAATTTGACTTAGGCGATGAAGCAGACAAGAGTAAGAGTGTCTATGTCACTGAATTCAAGCTTCCTAATACTAAGGGTATTATTAGGATTGACCTGCCTGATGATGGTAGTATCCCAGTGTTAGCAGTTGGCCAAAAATATCAATGGGTTGTATCAATAGTAATCGATCCTTTTGATCGCAGTAAAGATATGTACGTATATGGCTGGATAAAAAGAATCGAAACCTTCCCAACCTTACTTCAGCAGTTAAAAACAACAACACTCGATAATCATCCCAAAGTTTATGCTGAAGCCGGTATTTGGCACGAAACCCTCGACTCCCTAGCAACACTACGTCAGTCTAACCCCAATAATTCAACTTTTCTTATTCAATGGCAAGACATTCTCAAATCAGTGGGGCTAGAAACCGTCGCGGATGCACCCTATTAACAGAGAGTAACCAACCTACCGAAACAAAACAAAATCAGGAGACTTCAGATGTTAGANCTTCAGCAGTTAAAAACAACAACACTCGATAATCATCCCAAAGTTTATGCTGAAGCCGGTATTTGGCACGAAACCCTCGACTCCCTAGCAACACTACGTCAGTCTAACCCCAATAATTCAACTTTTCTTATTCAATGGCAAGACATTCTCAAATCAGTGGGGCTAGAAACCGTCGCGGATGCACCACTATTAACAGAGAGTAACCAACCTACCGAAACAAAACAAAATCAGGAGACTTCAGATGTTAGATAACCTACATAATATGATAATATGCGAGTTAAAAAATGGGTAAATCCTCAAGGATGATTAAAGATAATGAAATTAAATTTTCATCTGACTATTATAGCTACTGTAGCTTTATTATCTCCAATATGCTTAACCTTTGTTGTTAATGCAGAAATTGAGATATTGCAACGGGAAGTAATAGCACAAAATATTAAATTCCAAACGCCAGAAATCAGAGAGCAGGGAGATAGAACGTTTTCAATAATAAAGGAAGGAACTCGAAGTAGGTGTGAATTTAAAGATGCACCTAAATAGAGATTTATTATGATATAGTAGATTGATGTTTAACTTATTAAACTATTAATAGAGGTGGCCGAGCAATTGAAATGCAATCAATCAAGACTAAATTAAAAGTTAATAATAAGCAAAAAACACTACTTGCCAAACACGCCGGTGTAGCCCGTCATGCTTATAATTGGGGATTAGCTACTTGTATTACTGAGTACGAAGCTACCAAAAAACGCCCTAGTGCTATCACTTTGCATAAGCGTTTAATTGCAGAAGTTAAATCCCAAAATCTATGGTATTATGAGGTGTCTAAATGTGCCCCAAAACNTGCTTATAATTGGGGATTAGCTACTTGTATTACTGAGTACGAAGCTACCAAAAAACGCCCTAGTGCTATCACTTTGCATAAGCGTTTAATTGCAGAAGTTAAATCCCAAAATCTATGGTATTATGAGGTGTCTAAATGTGCCCCAAAACAAGCATTAAGAGATTTATAAAGGGCATTCAAAAACTTTTTTACTGTCCCCGGACGTGGGTTTCCTAAGTTTAAGAAAAAAGGTAAAAAAGATAGTTTTTACTTAGAAGGAAGCATTAAAATTCTGAAAGGAAACTATATTAAACTACCAAGAATAGGAATAGTAAAAACTTACTGTATCTTACCCTCTTACAGAGTCAAAAATGTGAGAATNTATATTAAACTACCAAGAATAGGAATAGTAAAAACTTACTGTATCTTACCCTCTTACAGAGTCAAAAATGTGAGAATATCCAAGCGGGCAGGTGACTGGTACATTAGTTTTAAGTATGATGAATGTCAACCCAAACCTCTGACTAAACAATGGGCTATTATTGGTGTAGATGTAGGTATAAATGCCCTAGCAACTTGTAGCGATGGAACCACCTACCCTAACGTCAAAGCCTACAAACAAGCCAAAAAACGACTAACTCGTTATCAACGGCGTGTCCAGAAAAAAGAGCCTGGTAGCAAAAACACAAGCCAAAGCAGTAAAAAAACTAGCCAAGACTCACAAAAAAGCGGATGCGACCCCGCGCCATCGCACGGCGCAAGGGAACGCGCACCAAGCAGTAGCTGATATAAGAGCAGATGCACTACATAAACTGACAACATGGGCGAGCTTTGAACCACAGCACCATAGTGATAGAAGTATGACAATGTAAGCGGAATGCTCAAAAAGCGGTGCGACCCCGCGACGANCATGGGCGAGCTTTGAACCACAGCACCATAGTGATAGAAGTATGACAATGTAAGCGGAATGCTCAAAAAGCGGTGCGACCCCGCGACGACGACAGCTCGCTTGCGGAACGCGCACCAAGAGATCATAAACTAGCAAGCGCTATAGCAGACTGTGGGTTTTATGAGTTTAAGCGTCAGCTAACATACAAGTGTAAATGGTATAGCAGTGAGCTAATAATAGCAGATAGATTTTATCCAAGTTCTCAGATATGTTCTGACTGCGGACATCAAAAGAAAATGCCGTTGAATGTCAGACTATATGAATGTGAGAACTGCGGTTTCAAGGCAGACAGAGATTTTAATGCTGCTGTGAACTTAGAAAATTATGCACGTTAGTAGGTGGAGTTCTCACCGATTTTAAGCCTGCTCTCGAAGATAAGTTACAGACTGCGGTCAGTGGTCTTCTGTGTTAGCGCAGCTTTGCGTTAGCAAAACAGGAAGTAGGGGCGAATGGCCATTCGCCCCTACAAATATCATGCAATCATTCATGGGTAAGTCTGGGTAAGTTTAGTAGAACGGATAATGAGTAGACAGCAGCAAGAATTGAGAATTTGCTAACAGAAAAGCAAATTTTGGCAGAATATGACAAACTGTAAGAGCAGACGATCGCTATTGGTAGGGAATTAGGAAAATTACGCCTTCTACTCCCATCTCATACCGTTTCACGGAAGTTACATCGCTTTTCAGATTGATGAACCACATCTTCATAACCAAAACCCTGTAGTGGCGATTTCGTTCCGAATGCTGTCGCCAACGCGTTAGCGTTTCATCTGCGTAGCAAAGCATGACCTAGGAAATCGCTCCTACTGTGATCTACTGAAATGAAAACTACTGTAAAAGTCAAAATTAAAAAGTCATGCATCAAGATTTTATAGGCTCCAAACTTTAACTCTACAGTAATTTTAGGAAATTATTTCATATCTAAAGTTTGAAACTATTTGTGACATCTATTTTGATTGCCAATGGTTTTTAAAGCAAAAATAACAAAGAATAAAAAATAGTTAAATTAGGTACATAATGAATTTAAGATTATATTCATAGGAAAAACTAGATAGATGTGATATATAAAATTAAATAGCTTATAATAATATATTTAGGAGCTAAAAATAATGACTAACAAAGAATTCCAAATATTGAAACAGCAACGTGATGCTAAACTAGCTACAGTTTTGCTCAAAATAATTGATACTGAATGGAATCGAGTTAGTAGACAATTGGACGCTCTTGATACTGATTCTGGTGATGTTACTAAAGCAGCAATTTTAGTCGGGCAATATCAAATATTAGATAAATTAATGGCAGCATTATCAGAAGGTAGTCTTAGTTCTGATTATGAAATAGAAGCTATATGGCGTTCAAAATTAATTCAGCGTGTTGTAGAGGGTTTTAATTTAGACCTGGATACTAGGACTCCACCTCGTCAATATAAAAGTATAGCACAACAACTCGCAGAAGCTTGTGGACTAGAAGTAATTCAAGATTAATTTTATATTATTTGATTGGGTAGCCCGGTCGGTTTTATAGACAACAACTTCCGGGCTAAATTCTAATTTTTATTAATAATATTTATGCACAATAGCAAGGATGATTATGGAAACTAATAAAGGCAAATTTAACTCAGATATTATTCGACAGTATGCTCATTTAATTGCTATTTTAGCGGCTTTTTTTCTGAATATTTATGTAAATCTTGCTCCTCCAAGCGGTCAAACAATAGGAGAAATTTCTAATACTATATTTAAGAATGTTTTGATTACTCCTGCCAGTTATGCTTTTGCTATTTGGGGATTAATTTATTTGGGTTTAATTAGCTTCGGAATTTATCAAGTATTACCTGCTCAACGAGAAAATAAAATTTTACGCAGATGTCAATATTTTTTAGTAAGTGCCAGTCTATCACAAATTGTTTGGATATTTTTATTTCAATATCAACTGTTTATCCTTTCAGTTTTGGCAATGTTAGGAATTTTAGGCTGTTTGATTTGCCTATATCTAAATTTAGGTATTAGTTATGAAAGAGTCTCAAAAAAAGATAAATGGTTAGTTCATCATCCCATCAGTATATATTTTGCTTGGATTAGTGTGGCAACAATTGTGAATTTGGCCTGCGCTCTAGATAATTTAGGCTGGAATAGTTCACAGCAAGTTGCTATTGTTTGGACAATAATTATGTTAATAATTGGAGCCGTTATTGCAGCAATTATTAATATTCAAAAACAAGATATTGCTTATAGTTTGGTATTTGTTTGGGCATTGACAGCAATTGCAGTTCGTCATTTAGATACTCTAGTTATTGCTATTAGTGCTGGAATATTAGCTTTAGGATTAGCAGTTTTAGTTGGTCTCAAATTTTTTTCAAAAGGTTTGATTGATAAAGTATAGAAACCGGGTTTGTATTAGATGTCCTACCATACTGACATCTACCTCATATAAACCCGGTTTCTTATACCAATTCACTTTAAAGATGTCACAAATAGTTTCAAACTACATAAGTGAAATAATTTCCTGAAATTGCTCTATCGTCAAAGTTTTGATCCTACAAAATCTTAATGCATGACTTTTAACTTCCGTGAAACGGTATTATAATACTCCAAAGCAAACAGATTTCATATCTAAATATTTATCTAAATACTTATCTAAATACTTATCTAAATTTATCTAAAAACATTCTGATAATCGTGAAACTCTACATCTGTTATTTATATTTTAGATTAAAATGTAATGAGATAAAGTTAGGGAAAATAATATGGCACGGGGAGAACAAATATACACTATTAGAAAATTTCTAAATATAGATGGTGTTTACGAACATCATGGTATTGACTATGGCGATGGAACAGTTATTCATTATCGCAAAGGAACAGAAACTATTGAACGAACTTCTAAAGCATATTTTATTGATGGCAGAAAAGTTTATGTTAAACGTTACCCACTTCGTTATATTGCCGATACAGTCATTCAAAGAGCAGAAAGTAGACTAGGAGAAAGAAAATATAATATTCTTTTTAATAATTGCGAACACTTTGCGACTTGGTGTATTACTGGAGTTAGCTATAGTCAACAAATAAAAAACTTTATTCCTCTACTTCATCATATTAATGTCGAGCAAATATCAGAACCAATTAAGCAGGCAATTTTAGGCGTAAAAACTGAACTAGGTACTGCTGAATTAGTAAGTAAAGCTTTAGCAGATATTAAAGTAGCTTGGGAAAATATTCAACCTGAATATAAACAAACTTTACAGGAAATAGATAACTGGCAAAAAGTTGNACTTTATTCCTCTACTTCATCATATTAATGTCGAGCAAATATCAGAACCAATTAAGCAGGCAATTTTAGGCGTAAAAACTGAACTAGGTACTGCTGAATTAGTAAGTAAAGCTTTAGCAGATATTAAAGTAGCTTGGGAAAATATTCAACCTGAATATAAACAAACTTTACAGGAAATAGATAACTGGCAAAAAGTTGCGGTTGCAGCGCTTAAAAAAAACCGGGAAGATTTAGCTCGTGCTGCCTTAATTCGCAAGCGAAAACATCAAGAACGTGCTGATGAATTAGCAAATAGTTTGCAGAAATTGGCAACTATGACAGAAACACTTTTGCGAAGTCAAAATTTAATTGGTAAAAATTAGTATGGCTGATGATATATAGCGTTTTTATCTGGGATGTGGAAATTGAGTGCTATTAAAAAGGGAATAGGGAGTGTGGGGGTGTGGGAAGGACTTACGCGACAACTAAAGTTGTAGGGTGCGTTGGAACGCACCTTAACCTTGACATACTCCCGACGTTGCCCTTACGGGAAAACGCGGGATTCTTCAGTCTGGGAAACCCTAACCGCTGTTTAGACAGAGGTGATGTCCTCCCCCTGTGTTGACATTGATACTAACAAAATGTACCTAGCTTGTCAAGGGCATATGAACAGCTTATGAAGGTANGAGGTGATGTCCTCCCCCTGTGTTGACATTGATACTAACAAAATGTACCTAGCTTGTCAAGGGCATATGAACAGCTTATGAAGGTATCCGAATCTTGGCCTTGGCTTTCCCATACGACGCTCCCCCACCGGAGAGCGCGGGACTTCCCGCCAGGGAAGTTAAATCACAAACTAACGCCCGAATTTTGTGTGTACTGTTAAATATATTTCTGCAATAATAACCCCAACTTTTCCTTAGTTGTAGCAGGTACCTTATCCAAAGGAGTCAAAATTGCATTTTTCAACGCTGAATGAGAATCAGACACAAACTTATTTTCACTTAATCTCCGCACAGTTTCCTGGATAACTTTTTGAGCATTGACAGCATTCTTCCTTAAATTATTAATCACCATGTCTACAGTCACGCTCTCATGCTCCTCATGCCAACAATCATAATCTGTAGACAAAGCTAAAGTTGCATAAGCTATTTCCGCCTCCCTTGCCAACTTTGCTTCTGGCAAGTTTGTCATCCCGATAACTGTTGCGCCCCAACTACGATATAAATTTGACTCCGCTTTAGTAGAAAAAGCAGGACCCTCCATACATAAATAAGTGCCACTGCGATGTACATTTACATCCTGCAAGTTTAAACTTTCCGCAGCATCCGCCAGTATTTGTGCTAGTTGGGGACAAGTAGGATTTTCAAAAGTAATATGTGCTACTATTCCTTGACCAAAAAATGTAGATTGCCTACCTTTTGTGCGATCAATAAACTGATCTACNTTAGTAGAAAAAGCAGGACCCTCCATACATAAATAAGTGCCACTGCGATGTACATTTACATCCTGCAAGTTTAAACTTTCCGCAGCATCCGCCAGTATTTGTGCTAGTTGGGGACAAGTAGGATTTTCAAAAGTAATATGTGCTACTATTCCTTGACCAAAAAATGTAGATTGCCTACCTTTTGTGCGATCAATAAACTGATCTACTACTACTAAGTCTAGGGGTTTAACTTCTTCTTTGAGAGAACCTACTGCAGAAGCAGAGATTAAATATTCCACACCCAGACTTTTCATACCATAAATATTGGCACGAAATGGTAATTCAGATGGTAATAAAGTGTGGTTGCGATCGTGTCTGGATAGAAATGCTACTCGTGTTCCTTCTAAAGTACCAACAATAAAAGCATCAGAGGGAGAACCGAAAGGTGTATCTAACTTTATCTCCTCTACATCTTTGAGTGCTTCCATTTTGTATAAACCACTACCGCCAATAATGCCAATCTTTACTTCAGTCATGCTTTGATTACCTGATATTCCTCTTACTCCAATATTTTATATCATGTCTAGTTAAATACCCACAAATAATCGGTAATAGGGAACACAGAAGAGGAAATAGGCAACAGGTAATACCAAATTCAAAAAAGATCGTTACAGTAAAATCCTCTGCAAAACTATAACTATTCAGATATTTGCCCACCTCCTAACACATAGCATATAACAACAAACTTAATGTAGGAACATTTGTATGAAATAGCTATCACAGGGAAATATTTAGGATACTTGGCAGGAGAGAGAGGAGAACATTTTGATTACCGAATAATTAATAATTATTAATTATTAATTAAATAATTCAGCTTTATGAGCGCTCCCTTTCAAGGGGAAAAAGCGGTCGTTTAGCTAGCGCACAACTTTCCTATCGGAGCGCTAAACGCCATATCCCATCTCCCCGACTCGAACAGTGCTAGGATATTTCCTTCTATTCAATTCCCTTACGGTTTTAACCACCAGGTAATTATCCATTAATGA
>NZ_LGSU01001243.1 GCF_002260545.1 Hydrocoleum sp. CS-953
AATTTGAAGAATCTTTTACCCTCTGTGAAACTCACGAAAAAGACTTGAATTTTTTGATTGTTTTTTAGAAGCTCTCAAACATGAAACGATTCAAAACAAACTTTGCTTAATCTTAGGAATGCGGGCAGATTTTCTCGACCAATGTTCAAAATATACAGGGTTAGCGACTAAAATTAAAGAACGTCAACTATTAGTAACACCTCTGGAAAAAGAGGAAGTAAAAGAAGCAATTAAAAACCCGGCTCAATTAGTAGGAATGGAAGTAGAAGCCGGATTAGTTGCCCAAATTACAGAAGACTTTTTGCGGAATCCAGGTAGTTTACCTCTGCTACAATATACTATGGATGTTCTGTGGAAATATGCCACTCAAGGAGAAGAGAAAAGTAAATATTTAACACTGGCAACTTATACAAAGTTGGGAGGAATTAAGGGTACTTTAACGAAACGAGCAAACGAAGTATTTGAGAGTCTGAATAAAGAGGAAAAGTCGGTAGCAAAGAGGATATTTTTAGAATTAGTACAGCCTGGGCAACAGAAAACAAAGTCAGGAAAAATAACAGATACTCGCAGACGAGTAATTTTAGAAGATTTGCCAAATGAACAACATAGTTTAGAGATGTTGTTAGAGGTAAGTAATAAATTAGCAGACCAAAATAATCGGTTAATTACTAAAGATAAGTCAGGGGNAAACAAAGTCAGGAAAAATAACAGATACTCGCAGACGAGTAATTTTAGAAGATTTGCCAAATGAACAACATAGTTTAGAGATGTTGTTAGAGGTAAGTAATAAATTAGCAGACCAAAATAATCGGTTAATTACTAAAGATAAGTCAGGGGCAGGAACATTATTAGATGTGATTCACGAAGAATTAATTAGAAGTTGGGAAAAGCTGAGAAATTGGGTAGAAGATTATCAAGAAGTTTTGCCGTTGGTAAGAAAGATTGAAGTTGATGCAAAGGAATGGGAAAAACAGGATAAAAAAGATGATTGGTTATGGCGAGAAGGGCAGTTAATAAAAGCAGAAGAATATGTGACCAAATATGGGGATATGGGTTTGTTGGATGGGTATGCTTATGAGTTTGTTAGGGCAAGTCAGGAGTTGAGAACTCGTTTAGAAGTTGAAGAGAAAGAACGCATAAAAAAACAACTTGAAGAGGAAAAAGCTAAAAAATTAGCTCAAAACCAAAACCTATTTTCATCAATTGTTGCACTTGTAATGGTTGGGTTATCTGCTTATGCTTTCATTCAGAATAGGAAAGCCGAATATAGAAGTAACGTTGCTAATATTGATAGGCGAGCATCTGAAGCAGAGGTTTTGAGCATTTATAACCGTTATGATACAAGTGTTTTGTTGGCAGTCCAGTCAATAGCTCAAATTCAAGAATTTAAAGAACGGGAAGAGTATTGGTGGAGGAAAGTTGTCAGCAAATTTTTAGACAGTCAGCTTTTAGATAAATCTCAAAATGCAGTCAATGAAATTATCCGCAAGGGGTTAGCCCAACTTCCCGATCATCTTTATACTCTCAAACACGAAGGGGACGTAAGAGCAGTAGCCTTTAGTCCCGACGACAAAACTATTGCCACAGCAAGTAATGACAATACTGCCCGCCTCTGGGATGCTACCACCGGCAAAGAAGTCGCTACCCTACCCCACCAAGGAGAGGTAAGAGCGGTAGCCTTTAGCCCCGATGGCAAAACCATTGCCACAGCAAGTAATGACAATATCGCCCGCCTCTGGGATACTACCACCGGCAAACAATTAGCTACCCTCAAACACCAGGACTCGGTAAGAGCGGTAGCCTTTAGCCCTGACGGCAAAACCATTGCCACAGCAAGTAATGACAATATCGCCCGCCTCTGGGATGCTACCACCGGCAAAGAAGTCGCTACCCTCAAACACCANCAAAACCATTGCCACAGCAAGTAATGACAATATCGCCCGCCTCTGGGATGCTACCACCGGCAAAGAAGTCGCTACCCTCAAACACCAGGGCAGGGTAAATACAGTAGCTTTTAGCCCCGACGGCAAAATCATTGCGACAGCAAGTAATGATCAAACCGCCCGCCTCTGGGATACTACCACCGGCAAAGAAGTCGCTACCTTACTCCACCAGAACTCAGTAGGGAGAGTAGCCTTTAGCCCCGACGGCAAAACCATTGCTACTGCAAGTTATGATAATACCGCCCGCCTCTGGGATGCTACCACTGGCAAAGAATTAGCTACCCTAAACCACCAAGACTCAGTAAGGGCAGTAGCCTTTAGCCCCAACGGCAAAATCATTGCGACCGCAAGTAATGACCAAACCGCCCTCCTCTGGGATGCTACCATCGGCAAAGAATTAGCGACTCTCAACCACCAGAACACCGTAAGAGCTGTAGCCTTTAGTCCTAACGGCAAAACCATTGCTACTGCAAGTTATGATAATACCGCCCGCCTCTGGGATGCTACCACTGGCAAAGAATTAGGGACTCTCAACCACCAGAGCGGGGTAAATGCAGTAGCCTTTAGCCCCAAGGGCAAAACCATTGCCACCGCAAGTTATGATAATACCGCCCGCCTCTGGGATGCTACCACTGGCAAACAATTAGCTACCCTAAACCACCAAGGCGGGGTAAATGCAGTAGCCTTTAGTCCTAACGGCAAAACCATTGCCACCGCAAGTAATGACAATATTGCCCGCCTCTGGGATGCTACCACCGGCAAAGAATTAGCTGTTCTCGAACACCAGGACTCAGTAAGGGCACTAGCCTTTAGTCCTAACGGCAAAACCATTGCTACTGCAAGTGATGACCAAACTGCCCGCCTCTGGGATACTACTGGCAAAGAATTAGCTACCCTCAAACACAACGACTCAGTAAGGGCAGTAGCCTTTAGTCCTAACGGGCAAACCATGGCTACTGCAAGTGATGACCAAACCGCCCGCCTCTGGGATGCTACCACTGGCAAAGAATTAGCTACCCTCAAACACAACGACTCAGTAAGGGCAGTAGTCTTTAGTCCCGATGGTAAAACTATTGCGACAGCAAGTTATGACCAAACCGCCCGCCTCTGGGATGCTACCACTGGCAAACAATTAGTGACTCTCAAGCACCAGGGCGGGGTAAATGCAGTAGCCTTTAGCCCCAAGGGCAAAACCATTGCGACAGCAAGTAATGACAATACCGCCCGTCTCTGGGATATGGACACCCACGAAGTCATCGCTACCTTCAACCACCAGGATAGGGTATGGACAGTAGCATTCAGTCCCGACGACAAGACTATTGCTACTGCAAGTTGGGNCATTGCGACAGCAAGTAATGACAATACCGCCCGTCTCTGGGATATGGACACCCACGAAGTCATCGCTACCTTCAACCACCAGGATAGGGTATGGACAGTAGCATTCAGTCCCGACGACAAGACTATTGCTACTGCAAGTTGGGACAAAACTGCCCACCTCTATGAGGTAATGAAAGTAGATTTAATTGCAGAAGCTTGTCGCCGTCTCCCTCGAAATTTAACAGCAGAGGAATGGAAGCAGTATATAAACAGCAACTTGGAGACATATCAGAAAAGTTGCGAAAATCTTCCCGTTCATCCTTCTGTTAATCTTAAGTGATATCATGTCCGGTAGCATCAGAATTCCAAGTGATATAGAATCCAGATAATATCATGTCCGTTGGTATCGGAGCGTGTAAAAGTTGGGAAAATATCTACCGCCATATCAAGTTTTTCCTTCTCTTAAAGCTTCTTCCTCCCTGTTCCCTGTTAAGTGTTCCCTACCTTTGCTATACAATACCGATGCTACCGGACATGATATAATTAGGGTTTGCTGAAAAAGTCTTTTTGTGAGGGTAGGAGTCAGGAGTCGTAGGGGTGATTTCCGTTCCGGAATGCTCCTAATTACGCAAATCACCCGTACAGGAAAATTTGGAATTATAGAGGAGGTAGGAGGAAGAATAGTCCTTTGATTTTTCTCCCATAGTCTGCCCAAAATACTTAATTTTTGAACATGAGGGGTCAAAAATCTAGCACTTTTTGATACCTAAAAAGCCTAAAATCTTTATCTGCAAATGGTTTGATATTGATTCAGCCAGCCCTAATTATGACTTCTAACTTCTAACTTTTTTAATAGGGAAAAAGTCAAACTAATTTACGATCGCTTTAATATATATTTTCTGAAAAACCAAACAAATATACTGGTAGTTAAAATCATTATTAATTTGAATATCAATGTATTGTCACAAATATCAGATTTCTTAGAGAAAATTAACTCACATTGTTGTTTGGCATCATCACCGATAAAACTAACAACAGCTACACCTGTACCTCCCACAGCAATTAATTCTTGAAAGTTATGATCGCTCTTAGCTTTTTCTATTTCTACTTGACTACGAACAGCGTTAATATTACCTTCTAATAATAGCAATCCCTGGTCAAAATTTTGTAAATCTCGTGTAATTTGCAAAAGATATTTTTCGTTTACTAATTGACTAAAATCTTCAAAAAATGCGATTCCAGTTTTATTTATAGTGACTTTTTCTCTAGCTTTTTTCTGGATAGTTTGTACTCTTTTATCGTAATTACTTAAATTTATTTCTATTGTGCCTTGTTGAAATTTTAAATTGCTTAGATCATTAGTATATCGATTAATGGTAATTTGGAATTCAGTGAGAATATTACNAATAGCAATCCCTGGTCAAAATTTTGTAAATCTCGTGTAATTTGCAAAAGATATTTTTCGTTTACTAATTGACTAAAATCTTCAAAAAATGCGATTCCAGTTTTATTTATAGTGACTTTTTCTCTAGCTTTTTTCTGGATAGTTTGTACTCTTTTATCGTAATTACTTAAATTTATTTCTATTGTGCCTTGTTGAAATTTTAAATTGTTCAGATTTTGGGTATATTGATTGATAATAATTTGAAATTGACTCAGAGCATCACTAATTTCTTCCAACTTCTTACCTTGTCTATTTTCTTGACTAATCTTTGCTTCTAAAGATTCAATTTTTGTCTGAATTTTACTAAATTTATCTTTAATTATATTACTTAAAATCCGAGTTTGAGCGTAAGCCCAAACAATTTTATGGTGAGAATAAAATAAGCGCATCCAGTCTATATAGAATCCACTTAATTTGTTGAATGTTGCTTCGTCTGGATAGATAGCAATAATAATATGTTGATTTTGAACAACGGTAATAATTTCTTTGTCTGCTAATTTTACAGTCTGCTGTTTTAAACTATTAATAGATTCTTCAAAAATTGTGGCTCCGATAAATTCACCTTTGCCATCGAATTCTACTCTTTTTTGGGCATTGGGAAAAATTGCGTTGTAACATTTTTTGGCAATTTTTTCTATTTCTTCTGGAGTTGTTTCCGAGGAGTCTGGTAGATAGGCAGATAACATCCAAGTCTGACCTAATGTGGCAATATTCTCTCCTAATTTTTGTTGGATTTTTGCTCTTAATTCAGCAAAATATTCTGGTGTTTTTGTGTCTGGTGTAGCAACTTCTAATAATAGTCCATAACTATCTCCCAATCTTACTGGGTAGTAATAACCATCTTCTCCAGAACTATCAGGAAAGAAAGCATAAGTAGATTTGAGTAGCTGAATATATTCTACTTCTATACCTTTATTGTTTTCTTGTCCGTCTCGTTTTAATTTTTCTTGAACAGTTGGATGGAATTTTTGATAAAAATATTGTCGTTTTTGTTCTATGTCTTGCTCATCATCACCGAGACTGTTTCTCAAGTCATAGAGAAATAAGTCAATGGTAGGATTAATAATATCAGTCATTTCAATTATCAGTCATTTCAGTTATCAGTTATCACTCATTATTTTAGTTATTAACAAAACTTACACAAAATATATGTAAATTGTGTTTTTTGTAGGGGCAATTTCCTACGGAATGCTCCGCAAACATGAATTGCCCTTACAGATAGTGTCCGTGCGTAAGTCCTGATTAATATCATCTAAAACAATGATTTATGGGTTAGAGTGGATAGGCATCAAATTACATAATTTTATCTGAATTTTATCCACCTAACCCACCCTAAAAAAATTATTTATAGTCTAACTAATCTTGACCAATTAAATTCATTAATTTATCAAACTTACTAATTTTTTGAACTGTTTCTGATGGCTCTGGTGATGAGATAATTTGGATAGCTGCATTGGTAATTTCATTACTTTCCAAATCAGACATATCTACATCAGGAATAGGACGTTCTAGGGGTTGATTTTCCTCCGTCGGGGTAACTGTTTTCACATCTTCAGTATTAAGGATTAAATCTTGAGGCATCTCATCAATTTTTTCTAGCTTTGAATTAATATTTTGAAAAACTGTATTGAGAGATGGGTTATTGTTAATTATTTCCATTAGACTTGGTTGAATATCTTCTTCCCAAGCTGTAGGGTCAAGGGATAATTGTTGACCAGCAATATAAAGGTTCTCTTTTTCTTCTGAACTTAGGGGAGTATCTGACTCTTTGATTGCTAGTAACATGGATAATAAAAATTTGTTCGCTGAATCATTCATTTTGTGTCTCCTTGATTTGTACTTTATTTGTTCTCTAGTTTTAGATAACTTTAGTTATTGATCTTGATTATATTCTTGTTTAAGATAGCAATCTGATCTGCATTGTGAGATATTGTAACTTATGCAACAGACAACAGGCAACAGGTAATAGGTAATAGGCAACAAACAACAAACAACAGACAACAGGCAATAAGCAACAGGCAACAGGCAACAGGCAACAGACAACAAGAAAAAAACTGTATATTTACTGCCGTTCCTTAAGTTCTGACATATTTGATTTCTGACCAGTCCTCATCTTCTTGAGTAGGGTATAATCTAGTTAGTTTATTAATATATTATAGATAGATTTACCTAAATTACCTCTTTTTCAGGGTAGATTTGGCCTTAAAACTTGACCTCAATCACCTGAAAAATACTGTAATTTTTTTTATCAACATTTTAAATAGTCAATATAATTAATAATTATGAACAGAGAAGCATTAGTCGTTGGCATTAATTCTTATCCATTCCTCAAAAAAAAGAAACCAGGAGATTTAAACCTCAAAGCACCCGTAAAAGATGCTGAAGCTATTGCCGAAATGTTAGAAAAATACGGCAAGTTTCATGTACAACGTTTACCTAAAGGTTACGACCAAGAAGGTCAAGCTAGATTTGTTCCTAATGGTCTTGTAAAAGTTAATGACCTGGAAAAAAGAATTATTAATTTATTTAATCCTCCATCAAAAAATGAAGTTCCTGATGTGGCTTTACTCTTCTTTGCCGGACATGGTTATTTGAAAGAAAAAGGAGGCATTCAAGAAGGATTTTTAGCCACAAGTGATGCTCAACTAAAAAACGAGAAATATGGCATATCTTTAAACTGGTTAAAAGAGCTATTACAAAAAAGTCCTGTCAAAACACAAATAGTTTGGTTAGACTGTTGTTTTAGCGGAGAATTTTTAAACTTTCAAGAAGCAGACCCTGGTACAGGAAAAAAAGTAAGTCGTTGTTTTATTACTGCTGCTCGTTCCTTTGAAACAAGTGTAGAACAAATAGATGGAGAACANGGAAAAAAAGTAAGTCGTTGTTTTATTACTGCTGCTCGTTCCTTTGAAACAAGTGTAGAACAAATAGATGGAGAACAAGGTGTTTTTACAGCTAGATTACTCAAAGGTTTAAATCCAGAAAATTCTGTAGATGGTTGGGTAACTAACTATATCTTGGCAGATTCTATCAAAAAGAATATGCGTCAGACTGCTCAAGCTCCTGTGTTTCATAATTCAGGAAATGCAATTATTTTAACTACGAATAGTCCGACTCAACCTGTAGATGAACGTTGGAAAAATACTCCTCCTTATCGTGCTTTATCTTATTTCACAGAAAAGGAAGAAGATGCAGTATTTTTTCATGGTCGAACCAGATTAACAGATGAATTAATTAACCAAGTAAGAACCAATAATTTTGTCGCCATATTAGGAGCATCCGGTAGTGGAAAATCATCCTTATTAAGAGCAGGTTTGTTATATCAACTGAAGCGGGGGCAAAAAACATCGGGAAGTGACAGGTGGCAATATCTAGATCCTTTTACACCGACTACATCTCCTCTGGAAAATCTGCAAAAGGCAATTAATATAGAAGGGGAAAATCCAGAGAATTTAAGCGAAAAATTAATCGACTTTATTCAGTCAGCAGAAGCAGAAAGAGTCATCATGGTAATCGACCAATTTGAAGAATCTTTTACCCTCTGTGAAACTCACGAAAAACGACAGGAATTTTTTGATTGCTTCTTGGCAGCAATAGGAAATGAAACCATTCAAAAGAAATTTTGCTTAATCTTAGGAATGCGGGCAGACTTTCTCGACCAATGTTCAAAATATCCAGGATTAGCAACTCAAATTAAAGAAAATCAATTCTTAGTAACCCCTCTGGAAAAAGAAGAAATAGAGGAAGCAATAAAAGA
>NZ_LGSU01001244.1 GCF_002260545.1 Hydrocoleum sp. CS-953
CACTACTTCGGTTTCAAACTCCTCACACATAGCGAATACAAGCTCTGAACCAAATCTAAGTAATCTGTCTTTATGAGTTAAAACAAGTCTTCCTATATCACCTTTCATGATGCGCTTAAGCAGTTTCTTAAGTCCTTTTTTGTTGTAGTTAAGACCTGAACCTAAATCAGATATAGTTTCAAACTCCCAACCATTAGAAGCACTAAAAGACTCAAGCACTTTGATTTGTCTAGCTAAATCGTCTTTTTGGTCGTGGCTACTGACACGTGCATAGTTAATAGTTATTCGATAATCTAGATTTTTTGGGTTGCGTGGAGCTAATCGCTTTACATCAGAAATATAAAATCTTCTATGACACTAGGACTTCTTTCGTAGCGTATCTTTCCAGAGTCTGCCCAACGTCTCACAGTTTTAACAGAAACTCCTAACTCTTTTGCAGCATCACCGATGCTAATCGTCATTTCTTCTTGATTGTCCATAATTAGTTACTGTATAGACTTCACCTAATTATATGGACAATCCGCAAGATATGTCTAGTTATGGGTAGAAAATAGGTAACAGTTTCACACCCGCTGCATCTAGTGATGGTGGAACTTTGAGGTATAATTCTTCCACCGCAAGATTGAGGGAGGTCAATTTTTTGTATACTGTATCTAGGGGACTAGGGAAGCTATCTCCTGATGGTAGGGACGGGACCTCATCAGTTAGGGTACCCAAAAAGCCTGCAAGGTCTGCAGCTGTCCCAACTTCCACCCGCCGCGGTAGTGAAAACTCCACGCCATTTTTTTTAGCATCTGTTACAGCTTTTGTTGGTTCAATGGCAACATCCTCTCCATTAATTTCAAGGACTACACCAAAATTTACATTTGTTGTCATGATATCTAGATTTATCTCATTTAGATTTGTTCTAAGCACTTTGGAAAAATAACGTCTGATAGCCCTCATCAATTTTGTAGGCTTTGACGTTAGCACATTTTGTTCAATCACTACAAGTTGCTAGAGAATTCATACCAACATCTACAATTGGTAACATCTCAATTTTTTTTTTGTAGTTTTGTAGTCAGGGTTGAATTGATTCTTAAGCTAAAATACCAATAACCTGATTTCCTACATAATTTCTTAATATTAAATAAATATTTTTCTCATACCAGTTTTATAAATGTTTGCTACAAATAGCTAGGGTACTTTTTAGGATTCAGGATTCAGGATTCAGAATGAATTGCTTAAATACCATTTTTAGGTCGTAAATCATCTTTTTTGTCAAAGAGACATCTCCTGTAAAGTATTTTTATCAACCTTACTATTTGTAACATTCTTTTTTGAAATTGGTATAACTTCGTCGAATTTTTCGACTTCAGTAGTTAGCCCCATTTAATTGAACCATTAACCTACAATCCTCAAACCTAAAACCTAAAACTTTCCTCAAAACTCGACTCTTGGACATTCCACAATTTATATTGAAAGAAAATCTGAAAATGACCAAATCGAAAATCCAAAATTGTAATGCCTAACTCAAGTACCCAGGTTCAACCACCTCTAGAATTTATCTCACCCAACTTCAAACCTCTAGTACGCCAAGGGACTAAACTAATGTTACCTTGGTGGCTAAAGTTCCAGACATCCATCGCTGATATACAAGTAGACAACCTAGAAACCCTAGCCCAACTATATCAAAGCTTCCACCAAGGCAAAACTCGTTTCCTCATGGCATTTCGTCATCCTAGCACCGACGACCCATTTTGCATGGGATATATGATTTGGTATCTATTGCCCAAACTAGCCAAACAACAAGGAATAAACCTCCCATCTCTTCTTCACTATCACTTTCTTTTTGACCGAGGTATTCCTTTATGGGCAGGTGATTATATAGGTAAGTGGTATTCTTATCTGGGAGGAAGTTCAATTCACCGTGGAAAACTAGACCGTCAGGGACTAAAATCAGCTCGTGAATTATTTGCTAATGCTAGTTTACCAATGATGGCCGCTCCAGAAGGAGCCACTAATGGTCATAATGAAAAAGTTNCTTCACTATCACTTTCTTTTTGACCGAGGTATTCCTTTATGGGCAGGTGATTATATAGGTAAGTGGTATTCTTATCTGGGAGGAAGTTCAATTCACCGTGGAAAACTAGACCGTCAGGGACTAAAATCAGCTCGTGAATTATTTGCTAATGCTAGTTTACCAATGATGGCCGCTCCAGAAGGAGCCACTAATGGTCATAATGAAAAAGTTAGTACCTTAGAACCTGGTGTTGCCCAAATGGGATTTTGGTGTGTTGAGGATATATCTAAGGCAGGTCGTTCAGAAGAAGTATTTATTGTGCCAGTGGGTATTCAATATAAATACTTGGATGAACCTTGGAAAAATGTGGAGAAACTTTTAACTAAACTAGAAAAAGATAGTGGTTTGTCTCCAGGGATAGAAAATATTTCTAACCAGGAAAAATTAGCACCTTCTAAACTGTATCAAAGACTTTTGAGATTAGGGGGTCATTTACTAGGAAAAATGGAAGATTTTTATCGACAATTCTATCAACGAGAGTTGCCTGAATTAACTCAAGAAAGTTCTTCCGAAGAATCTCCAACAGATGACCAAATTAATGAAAATATAAATACTCGCCTCAAGACTCTTCTTAATGCTGCTCTAGAAGTTGCAGAAGAATATTTTCATATTCATCCCAAGGGTAATTTTATAGATCGTTGTCGTCGTCTTGAGCAAGCAGGATGGGATTGTATTTATAGAGAAGATATTGAAAATTTGGCAACTCTTTCTCCTGTAGATAGAGGTTTGGCAAATAGACTTGCACAAGAAGCTAGTTTGCGAATGTGGCACATGAGATTAGTAGAAAGTTTTGTGGCAGTTAGTGGTAAATATGTTAAGGAAAAGCCTACAGTAGACAGATTTGCTGATACAACTTTGTTAATATGGGATATGATTAATCGGATAAAGGGTGGTAATGCCTTAAAACGTCCCAGGTTAGGAAAACAAAGGGTGCAAATGACGGTGGGACAACCGATTTCTGTTTCTCAACGGTGGGAAGCTTACCAAACTAAACGTCGTACAGCAATATCAGACCTAACTCAAGATTTGCAAAATTCCCTTGAGGGAATGATTCAATAAACATTGAGATACTCCCAACGTTGTGCTTAGGAGACACAGCGGCATTCTTCAACTAGATATTTGAGTTGCAGTTTATACAGAGGTGATGTCCTCCCTGTGTTTTTTATTATAGCAAAAGAATCAGGTATACTGTTTCTCAAGTTAGTGATACCAATTCACTTTAGAGATGTCACAAATAGTTTCCAACTTTAAATATCAAATAATTGCCAGAAACTATTATCCGATCAAGGTTTTTAGTGGATTAAATCTAACTTATAACTTCTGACTTCTGACTTCTGACTTCAGTGAAACGGTATGAGGTACACTTTTTTGTTTTCTTTTCTGTTCCCTGTTCCCGGTTAAGTGTTCCCTAAAACCTATAATTTCTTACTACATCACCAGTATAAGAATTGCTGTATAGTTACTGATAGAATTTGACAAGAACTAAATTTTTTTTATTACTAACAAATCTATGACTACATCTGCTGATTTACTTAAAACCAAGTTACTGACTATTGTTACCCAAGAAATGTTAACTCCCTTAACTTCTGTTATGGGAATGGCAAGTGTTTTGAACCAGGAAATCTATGGATCTCTGACAGACAAACAAAGAGAATATGTAGAAGTCATCAATGAGAGAAGTCGATATTTGCGATCGCTCGTTGAAGAAATTGTTGCCTTAGCAAAACTAGACGAATCTGGCCAAAATGTAGAAAAAACTCCTGTTGACGTGAAAAACCTCTGTCAGCAAATAGTTAGAAACTTAGAACCAGAAAGAGTTTATCGTCAGGTTGAATTACATATATTAGGTGGAGGTGGCGATCATAAAATTGGTTTGTTTGATAAAGAAATTTTAGAACAGACACTATACAACTTAATTTACAGCGTAATTCAATCTGCTGGTTCAGGAAGTGAAGTAAAACTTCATTTGTCTGAAAAAAAAGAAGAACTGAATGTGGCAGTGTGGGTTTCTCATCCCCTTCTTGGAGATAATCTTCCTCATAGTCAACTCTACTCCCAAAAGTTATCTACAATTGAACAAAAGAGTAAATCTAGCTTAACCCTAAATAGATTACAGCTAACAGTTGCAGAACTCAAAGAAATGATTTTTGAGCAAATGCCAAAACAAGGGGAAAATGTTAATACAAACCCCACCCGCGATCTATTAGCACTGCTGTTCAGTTGTCAGTTAGCAGAACAACAGGGCGGGTCTTTATGGATTCAAGGTTCTGCTGAATCAGGGTATCGATATATTTTAGCTCTCCCACTCTCTAAGTAGGGTTTGGGGAGATGGGGAGTGTGGGGAGTGTGGGGAGTACAGAGTCTCCAAGATAGGCAAGCTGCATTAGACATCTCCAGAAAAGAAGAAGTAGGGAGTAGGGACGATTTCGTTTCCTGCGGAATGCTGCGCAAACCGAATGCTGTCCCAAATGCGTAATTAGGAGCATGACAAACGGAAATCGCCCGTAGGAGAATAGGGGGGAATAATTGATTATTTCTGTACTATAATTGATTTTATTTTGGATTATTGGAGAAGTCTATTAATAAAAACAGGATTTACGCATAACCGCCATATCTAGTAGGGGGTGATTGGCCAATCGCCCCTACAGATGGTGTATAATTCGATATTTTTCGTAAGTCCTGAAAAACTGACTTTCCCCCCACACTTCCCACACTTCCTATACTGTATTATTATTATAATTCCTGTTGGTATCATAAAATGAACTCAGTTTGGCAAAAATTAACACTTACAAATCTCTCATTATCTGACTCTCAATGGCTTAATGCTAGCTATCTCTATGGTTTAGTTAATGGTTCCCTCCATAACTGGCGAAGGGGGAGTTGGTTAATGCAATGGGGGGAACCCCTTGGTTTTGTATTACTGGCAATTGTATTTAGTCTAGCTCCTTTTGTAAATACTGCTCTCATTGGTTTCTTATTACTTGCTAGCGCTGCTTTTTGGGTATTGCTGACAGTCTCGGATAACACCCAGGAACATTTAACTCCCATTCATCTACTAATATTACTTTACTGGGGTATTGCTACATTGGCAATGGTTGTTTCCCCAGCAAAGACTGCTGCTTTTAGCGGGTGGGTGAAATTAACTCTTTATTTATTATTGTTTGCTTTAGGGTCGCTAGTATTACGATCGCCTAAACTCCGCTCTTGGTTAATCAGTGTTTATTTATTGGTTTCCCTAATTGTTAGTTTCTATGGTATCCGACAATGGATAGACCAAGTTGAACCCCTCGCCACCTGGAATGACCCTAACTCCGCCCAAGCTAATGTAACTCGTGTCTATAGTTACTTAGGAAATCCTAATTTATTAGGTGGATATTTGTTGCCTGCTATTGCTTTGAGTTTTGTGGCAATTTTTGCTTGGCGTAGTTGGGCACAAAAATCTCTAGCAGTGACAATATTAGTAGTTAACTGTGCTTGTTTGCGTTATACAGGTAGTCGAGGAAGTTGGATTGGGTTTATAGCTGTGATGTTTGCTATGTTAATTTTAATGTGGTATTGGTGGAGCATCTATATGCCTAGATTTTGGCAAACGTGGTCATTGCCAATAGCTGTGGGAAGTTTGGCAGGGTTGTTAATTTTGGCAGTAGTGTTATTAGAGCCTTTACGCAATCGTGTTTTGAGTATTTTTGCAGGTCGTCAAGANGAGGAAGTTGGATTGGGTTTATAGCTGTGATGTTTGCTATGTTAATTTTAATGTGGTATTGGTGGAGCATCTATATGCCTAGATTTTGGCAAACGTGGTCATTGCCAATAGCTGTGGGAAGTTTGGCAGGGTTGTTAATTTTGGCAGTAGTGTTATTAGAGCCTTTACGCAATCGTGTTTTGAGTATTTTTGCAGGTCGTCAAGATAGCAGTAATAATTTTCGGATCAATGTTTGGATGTCTGTGTTTGATATGATTCGCGATCGCCCAATTTTAGGTATTGGACCGGGAAATGATGTGTTTAATAAAATTTATCCCCTTTATCAGAGACCGCGTTACAGTGCTTTGAGTTCTTATTCTGTACCTTTAGAAATAGTTGTAGAAACTGGTTTTATAGGTTTGACTGCTTTTTTGTGGTTACTGTTAGTGACTTTTAATCAAGGTGTGTTGCAATTGAAACGTTTGCGAGATGCTGGTAATAATCAAGGATATTGGTTAATTGGGGCAATGGCAGCAATGGTAGGATTGATTGGTCATGGTTTAGTGGATACGGTTTGGTATCGTCCCCAAATTAATACTCTTTGGTGGTTGATGGTAGCTATTATTGCTAGTTATTATGGCAGGGAACAATTAACAATTAATAATTAACAATGGCTTTGTTGCATGAAAGTATATAGCTGTCGCACAAGCAAGTGCATATGTACAATAATAACGTGCGGAAACTACTCTAACTATTGGACANTATCGCTAATATCATGTCCGGATAAGAGCGTGATAGAACTCCGTTCCGAGGTGCGCGACCAAAAAACTTTCTCATGCATATACTTTTTTTATCCCCTCTTCCCTCCTGACTCCTGACTCCTGACTCCTCCCTTTTTATTTATAACTATTCAACCGGACATGATATAATTATGCAACAGAGCCATTAACAATTAATAATTACCTCCTCTTCTTAAAAAGAGGAGGATTGGTTCAGCGGACATGATATAATTGGTCATTGCGACCATAGGAAGCAATCTCAAGCCACCCCTGAGATTGCTTTCCTTATGGAATGCTGCGCAAACCTTCCACCCCGTTCCAGTCGTAATGACNCTCTTCTTAAAAAGAGGAGGATTGGTTCAGCGGACATGATATAATTGGTCATTGCGACCATAGGAAGCAATCTCAAGCCACCCCTGAGATTGCTTTCCTTATGGAATGCTGCGCAAACCTTCCACCCCGTTCCAGTCGTAATGACTACAACAATATCATCTCTGGTTGAATGGTTATAATTACAGCACTTTTCAGATGGATAAACCACATCGTCATAATCAAAACTCTGTAGGGGCGAATGGCCATTTCCTAACGGAATGCTCCGCAAACGCCCCTACTGTGGTCTACTGAAATAGCGATACCAACGGACATGATATTATTCATTTGAGTAGCGAACGCGCAACATTTGACGAACTGCCATTAAAATTAGTCCTAATTTATTTTTACCTGTACCATCTTTGCCACAACCGTTCTACTAAACTTACCCAAACTTACCCATGAGTGATTGCATGAGCTTTGGAGCTAGCTTCCTGTTTCACTGAAGACCACTGACCGCNCCAAACTTACCCATGAGTGATTGCATGAGCTTTGGAGCTAGCTTCCTGTTTCACTGAAGACCACTGACCGCAGTCTGCAACTTATCTTCGAGAGCAGGCTTCAAATCGGTGAGAACTGCACCTACTCTCAAACATAGTTTTCTAAGTTAACAGCAGCATTAAAGTCTCTGTCAGCAGTAAATCCACAGTCAGCACAATTATAAGTTCTCTCATGCAAAGGCATTTTCTGTTGATGCCCACAGTTTGAACATATTTGAGAACTTGGATAAAATCTATCAGCTATTATTAGCTCACTGCCATACCACTCACACTTGTATATAAGCTGACGCTTAAACTCATAAAAGCCACAATCTGCTATAGCACTTGCCAGTTTATGATTTTTGAGCATTCCACTTACGTTCAAATCTTCTATCACTATGGTGCTGTGGTTNATTAGCTCACTGCCATACCACTCACACTTGTATATAAGCTGACGCTTAAACTCATAAAAGCCACAATCTGCTATAGCACTTGCCAGTTTATGATTTTTGAGCATTCCACTTACGTTCAAATCTTCTATCACTATGGTGCTGTGGTTCAAAGCTCGCCCATGTTGTCAGTTTATGTAGTGCATCTGCTCTTATATCAGCTATTTTTTTGTGAGTCTTGGCTAGTTTTTTTACTGCTTTGGCTCTGTTTTTGCTACCAGGCTCTTTTTTCTGGACACGCCGTTGATAACGAGTTAGTCGTTTTTTGGCTTGTTTATAGGCTTTGACCTTAGGGTAGGTGGTTCCATCGCTACAAGTTGCTAGGGCATTTATACCTACATCTACACCGATAATAGCCCGTTTTTTAGTCAGAGGTTTGGGCTGACATTCATCATACTTAAAACTAATGTACTACTCACCAGCCCGCTTGGATATTCTCACATTTTTGACTCTGTAAGAGGGTAAGATACAGTAAGTTTTTACTATTCCTATTCTTGGTAGTTTAATATAGTTTCCTTTCAGGATCTTAATACTTCCTTCTAGATAGAAACTATCTTTTTTCCCTTTTTTCTTGAATCTAGGGAATCCACGTCCTTGAATAGTTAAAAAGTTTTTAAATGCCCTGTCTAAGTCTCTTAAAGCTTGCTGGGGGGCACACTTTGATACTTC
>NZ_LGSU01001245.1 GCF_002260545.1 Hydrocoleum sp. CS-953
AACAAAAATTCCTTTCTATCAATCCTTCTATTACAGAAGAGGTAATTATTAATTATTAATTATTAATTATTGAATACTCCCCTACTCCTGTACTTCAATCAAATGTAGAAAAGTTTTTGATAAATGGTATTAGAGGAGGTAGGAAGAAGAATTATCCCTTTATTTTTCTGCCTCGCGTCAACCCAAAATCCTAACTTTTTGCAGCTTTTTATAACAAAAAAATCGTACTTTTTTCCGACCTAAAAATTATGAAATATTTATCTATAAAGCCTTTTATATTTAATCGGCAAACTCTAATTATATATAGTTATTTAACTTTAGATTGAGACAAAGCTTTCTTTGAGGGAGTTTCAGATGAAAAAACGTCTTGTTTTTAAGTTCAACTACTGTATATATAACCCTTATGGTATTTTTTTCCGTGATTAATTTTTTTCATTTAGTCGTCAGAAATACTGACTTAGACTTATACGTTCTGAAATATGGGAAAAAATAGGTATCTATGTTGAAAAATACTCCCCAGACTTCTCACTCTTCCTCTTAATAATTGCCGTACTATAAAATTTAAGGTAGTGCGTCAAGGAAGTGTGGGAAGTGTCGGAAAACCTCCGAAAGTAGGAGGAATAATTGTAGCTGCATCTTTTTTTGCAACTCTGCCAGCCGTCCTAACTTTTTAGTCTTAAAGACTGAAAAATTTGCACTTTTTTTTGCTCCAAAAATGCGCTTAACCTTTATATATCAGTCCTTTAAAATTATATTCCCCAGCCATACTTACTTATCCCACACTTTGCTGATGCACTAGCCAATTTAATATTCTTGATTATCTGAATTATCTGAAAATTTACTGATATTTTCATCAAATCAGGAGAAGCAATGATACAAGTTTTTCATCATTGTTAAATAGTCAATTTTTTATGAAAAACCTGCTTTTATCAACCTGCCTCTCCCTGAAAAATTCAACTGCAATTAATAAAGATTAATTCTTGAATTATTCTTCTGCTTCTGCCAATCCAAAGACCCGATTAAATACCTTTTTCACCTTATCTCCAGAGTCAATACTTTCCAAAGGATCTTTTCGTAGTCGATGTCGTAAACACATAGTAATAACACGACCAATATCTTCAATAGTTACTTCCTTATTACCCTCAAAAGCAGCTAAAGCTTTAGCAGCACGATTAGTAACAATATCTCCCCTTAAACCATCTACATCTAACTCAGAACAAACTTGAGAAATTTTCACTCTTAAATCATGGTCAACTTCCACCAATTTCAGATTTTGTTGAGCATCTACAAGCTTATTTTGTAATTCTTCTTGTTGTGATTTGTACTTTTCTAAAAATGTTTGAGGATTTTGGTCAAAAGCTGAACGTTGTTCAACAATTTCAACTCGTAATAAAGGATCTTTTACAGTTCGGATTTCGGCGTGCATACCAAATCTGTCCAGTAACTGAGGTCGTAATTCCCCTTCCTCTGGATTTCCCGAACCTACAAGTACAAAACGAGCAGGATGGCGTATAGAAATACCTTCTCTTTCCACAGTATTCCAACCACTTGCTGCTGAGTCGAGCAAGACATCAACCAAGTGGTCATCTAAAAGATTCACCTCATCAACATATAACAGACCACGGTTAGCCTTTGCTAATAGTCCTGGTTCAAAGGCTTTAACCCCTTCAGATAAGGCTTTTTCAATATCAATAGTACCACATACCCGATCCTCCGTAGCCCCCAATGGCAAGTCCACCATCTGGACTTTTATTTTGACAATCGGAATTTGCTGCTCCTGTGCTAATCTATCTCGCACAGAATCACTCATCAAATCTGGGTCATAAGGGTGGCTGTTAAAAGGATCGTCAACAACAATTTCAATTTCTGGGAGTAGATCGGTCAAGGCACGGATGGTAGTAGATTTACCTGTACCCCGATCGCCCATGATCATTACACCCCCTATTTTGGGGTCAATTACATTTAATAGTAAGGCCAGTTTCATTTCTTCCTGGCCGACAATCGCAGTGAAAGGAAAAACAGCCCGACCTCTTTGAACGGCTGGTTTAACAGATGTATTTACCGTATTATTGGCTTGAACGGTTGGACTCACAGTAGACTCTAAATTCTAATTACTAATTTTTATTGTGGCACATTGACGGACAATTATAGTTCATAAAAATATGGTCAAATATGACATATCCTTAATTTTGCAGGTATTACTCTGACTGGGTAAACTACAACACCGCGCCAGTTGCTTCAAGTCGGGGAACCCGCCCAACGCACTGGCTTCTCTATCCCATGGTCAAAGACATTTGGGACTACTTTTTCTTTTCCTCTTTGATTTGATTATCTCCCTGATTCAATTTCTACTTGGTCATNTGGTCAAAGACATTTGGGACTACTTTTTCTTTTCCTCTTTGATTTGATTATCTCCCTGATTCAATTTCTACTTGGTCATAATACAGAGGCTTGGACATAGGTTCTTATGTATCTAGAGGTAGCGTGTCAGTCCTGGAATTTCACCCTATTGAACTCAGATCGTTGACTCTTGAGGCTATTTAATTTTCTATGCTCACAGACATTGTTAGGTTATGTCAATAGTCGCCCAAATTCCTGGAGACCATATGACTATATTTAACTACATAAGACTATATTTGTGATTTTTGACTCTCCCCGCTCTAAAGAGACGGAGATTCACAAGCAGCCCAGAATTGGACTCTTGCAGGCGAAGTCAAAGCGCCCCTACCCAGTTGCTCCCGCTGCCCAAGGCACGAGGCTTCTGGCTACTTTTTTCTGTNGGACTCTTGCAGGCGAAGTCAAAGCGCCCCTACCCAGTTGCTCCCGCTGCCCAAGGCACGAGGCTTCTGGCTACTTTTTTCTGTTTTGCTTTCCCAGCACTACCACTAAGCCAGTTCGATACGCTCAACATTCTGCAATTATTTACCCGCTCACTAGAGGATTAACGCAATGCAATCTTAGAGGGTCGGTATTTCTCCGGGACTAGAAGTGCTTCGTCGCGTAGGCGTTTGCTGTTACTCACATCTTAACTATACACCGTCTTACAGCGGCTCAAGCCGCCGAGTCGCTTTTCCTCCCCGTGCTGAAGCGACGGGGCTACCAAGCTCCCGTTCATTTTCGTGTTANCCGTCTTACAGCGGCTCAAGCCGCCGAGTCGCTTTTCCTCCCCGTGCTGAAGCGACGGGGCTACCAAGCTCCCGTTCATTTTCGTGTTAAATGTTTATGATACCAATTCACTTTAAAGATTTTACAAATAGTTGAAAACTGTCGATGTGAAATAATTTCCTGAAATTATTGTATTGTCAAAGTTTCGAGTCTATAGAACTCCTGAACGGATATATTTAAAAGTAGAGGAGGTGATGGGGAGTGGAGGAGATGGGCTGTATTAGATATCTCCCACTCATCCAATCATCCAATCAATTATTACCCATTTTTTATCAATTGCTTCTCCTGACTACCTATTTTCTGGAGATATGCTTAGGGGTCCTATAAAATCATAATGCATGACTTTTGACTTTGGAATTTTAACTTCCGTGAAACGGTATTACTTCATCTGAATTTAAGTAGCAAATCCAAAAATGAGCTAAAATAATAAGGTTATCTTGGAATATTTTTGGAAAAATAAATTTCCGATTTTCAACCCTCCAACTTCAGCCGGAGGTACTGATAACTTAATAAGTGATAACTGATAACTGAAATGACAAGCCAAACTTCTACTCCAGTAATTGTCAGTGGTGCAGCAGGTAAGATGGGTCGTGAAGTAATAAAAGCTGTAGCAAATGCTAGTGACATGACTCTTTTAGGTGCAATAGAGCGACAACCAGAATACATAGGTCAAGACATCGGTGAGGTAGCTGGTTGTGGACCCCTAGAAGTACCTGTTCTTAATGATTTACAGGGAATTTTAGTCATGGCAGCTCAAGAAAAACAACGAGCAGTAATGGTTGATTTTACTCACCCAGATAGTGTTTATGAAAATGTTCGTTCTGCTATTGCCTATGGTGTCAGACCNGCAATAGAGCGACAACCAGAATACATAGGTCAAGACATCGGTGAGGTAGCTGGTTGTGGACCCCTAGAAGTACCTGTTCTTAATGATTTACAGGGAATTTTAGTCATGGCAGCTCAAGAAAAACAACGAGCAGTAATGGTTGATTTTACTCACCCAGATAGTGTTTATGAAAATGTTCGTTCTGCTATTGCCTATGGTGTCAGACCCGTGGTAGGAACTACAGGTCTTAGTCCAGAACAAATTCAGGATTTGGCCGAATTTGCAGAAAAAGCCAGTATTGGTGCATTAATAATTCCTAACTTCTCTATTGGTATGGTTTTGCTCCAACAAGCAGCGATCGCCGCTTCCCAGCATTTCGATCATGTAGAGATTATCGAATTACACCACAATCAAAAAGCTGATGCTCCTAGTGGTACTGCAATTAAAACTGCAGAAATGTTATCAGAATTGGGAAAAACCTATAATGTACCCAATGTGGAAGAAACAGAAAAAATAGAAGGAGCTAGAGGTTGTTTAGCAGATGAAGGAATTCGTATTCATAGTGTACGTTTACCAGGGTTAATAGCTCATCAAGAAGTAATATTTGGTGGGCCTGGTCAAATTTACACCTTACGACACGATACAACAGATAGGTCTTGCTATATGCCTGGAGTTTTGTTAGCTATTCGTAAAGTCCAATCTTTAACCAAACTTATCTATGGTTTGGAGAAGATACTTTAGATTTAACACCTTGGAAAAACCTAGCCAATCCTAGACATTTTTAGGAATTGTCTATCAAAGGTTGCAGATTAATTCTTAACTGACTACCTTGGCAGGTCACGGCCACAAAGATAATTTGGTCTTAAGCGTTCCCTTTTCAGTGCCTGGTCAATTTTTTTTCATCCTCACTATTCTCTTATAATGAGCAAAAAATAAGGTCTCAAGCCTCCCCTTTTAAGAGGATGAAAAAAACGCGCCTAGTATTTCAATCCCAATGCCTCAACCAGAGGTAGTGAATAAATGATAACTGATAACTAGAAATGACTATCTTCCAGCACCTTCGGCCTAGTTTTGTCATCCTGCCCATGAGCTTGGTTGTCACTGCCATGCCCCTCCAAGCTCAACGTCTACCTCTACCCAAAAACTTAATTTCCCTCCTCTCCCCTGAAGGCCAAATCCTGCTCCAGAAAAGCGAAGCCCAGGCAGACTACATTCCTTTGATGAGTCAGTTTGTTTCCCAGAAAAACGCTGCATTTTGTGGTGTTGCGAGTGTGGTTATGGTACTCAATGCCCTGGAAGTTCCTGTCCAAGTTACCTCACCCTGGCCACAAAGCTATTTCACTCAGGATAATATTTTTAATGAGAAAACTGAGAAAGTTATCCCACGTTATCTTATTGCTAGGCAGGGGATGACCCTGGCAGAACTATCTTACCTAATTGCTACATATCCAGTTCAAGTGGAAACTTTATATGGTGGCGACATTAGTATACAGCAATTTCGACAGATAATTCGTGATAATTTAGAGAATAGTAACAACTTTGTACTAATTAACTATCTGCGCCGGACGATTGGCCAAGAAAGAGGAGGTCACATTTCCCCCATTGCTGCTTATAATGAGGAAAGTGACCAATTTTTGGTTCTGGATGTATCCCGCTACAAATATCCTCCAGTTTGGGTGAATACAAAGACTCTGTGGGAATCAACAAATACAATAGATCCAGTGTCTAAAAAGACACGAGGTGTTGTCTTGATTTCTCGACCCTCTGAGACCTAATTTTCCAATCAAGAAGAACTACTTCGTCTACTTCGTCTACTCTGGCGAGAACGGGTTGAAATATCGTACTCTAGGACTGCACCTATTCCAAACAGAATCGCAGTAAATACAAAGAATACCTCTAATAAAGCTCCACTTTCATAATCTCCTTCAAGATAAGTATCTGCCCATTTAAAATACATATCAGCAATATATAGTGAAAATGTAGCAGCGGCAATCATACGCCAGGACTGAGAAAAACGCCCCCCCCAAAATGCCAGAAGTAAAGCTGTAGCAATGATTAGTAAAAATACATCAGCAATAATATAAAATAAATTCACAAAATAGGCAAAAGGTTCTAACTTCTCGTCTATAGCAATAACCCAAGATGGAGCCAAATTAGCCGATACCTCTTCTATTTCTTCTATATCTACTTCTGCCAAAGCTGTAGCATCTGGGCTAAACAATAGGCCAAAAATTGAAGGGTCAGCCACCCAAATAGCCAAAGCAATTCCAGCAACTGCTACTCCAGCCAAAACTCCCCACTGCCAAAATTCTAGATTTAGTCGCTTGGAAGTTACAGCTAAAGTCATACCCCAACCTAAGAATATGTAGGAAACAACATAGAAAATGTCTGCCATTGACACATCAGGATCTAGTTCCCAAAGTAGTTCCCAGCAACCAAACACAACACCAGCAATAAAGTAAAATAATAATCCTAAACCAATACCCATCCAAACATTACGACCACTAACCATTTGAGGACTTTGCCAGTTTCTTAAGCAAACTATGGAGGCTAGTAAGTAAGCTCCTAGTTCAAATATATAAGTCCCAACAGAGTACCACTCCGGTAATTCTTCCCCTGGTAGAGGCACACTAAATAGTAGGAAAAATAATAGGGCTACTACACCCCAGACAAGACCTGTAATTACAATAGTCTGGGCTGAAAATAAGGACTTAGTAAGGGTAGATGATTTTTCTGAAGTGCTGCTCATAGGAATATTCTCATCAAGCTTTACTTTTAATAAACATTTTATCCCCATTGCTCAACACTTTCAGTTCTCTTTTCAAATTTATCAATGGTATTTTAAGAAGGGAAAAATAGATTGATAAAGTCAAAAAATAGTGCTAGCTTCAGGGTTTTATTGGCCAGGAAATTGATACTTTTTGATTGAGATTATTAATTAATATCAATGTCGATCAATATTATCTATACTAATCACAATAAACATTGATTGACTATACTATTTTAAATGCCGTTTAAACATAGTTAAATACAATTTAAGAGCAAACTTATTATCTAGCAACATTTTATTTGAGATAAACCAAGATAAATCTTTTGCTTCTATCAAGAAGTAATACTTCTATTAGGAAGCTGTTGAAATTACTTGATTGCCCATCTTTTACCTTCAGGAAATTGATTCAGCCAAGCCATAAACTGAGTTCTCTCTGAACTAGCCATAGGTTCTATGATTTCGTCAATACCTTCAGCAAAATTGGAATTACCAAAATATTCTTCTCCTAAACGATGGACTTCTTGTAATAAAGTATAAAGATGAACCTCTCGCCAGGAAGGTAGTTGTAATTTTTTTACAGGATCGACAGTTAATAAAGCATTAATTGCATCGGGGGAATCTGTATTAGGAAAGCTTCTTTGCTTAAGGACTTTGGTAAAATCCTTATAAAAGGACTTTGCCTGTCTATTACCTAATAAATCTTCTACATCAAAGTAAACTGCTTGTACCAGCAACAAACAACCTTGAATACAAGCAGCAGGAACAGTTTCCTCTTCTTTTGAGTCCTCACTGCTAAGTTGATCCAAGCGGATTTTACCCCAAACACTATATCGCTCAGGTTCCTCTAGTAAAACACAAGCTTTACCATGATTATCTGTTAAATCTCGCCAGAAAGACCTTGCTTCTTCTGCTTGCTCTGCCTTAAATACATTGATTAAGCGAAAAGTTTGTCCTTGATAATTAAGAATAGGGATTTGTTGATCCCGCTTTGGGTGTGGAATACTTGTAATTTCAACATCTTGCCTTTTCAGAATAAACATGACACTTTAATTAGACTCCCATCATCACCTGGGGTACTTTTGGTGTAATTGTAATCCCTTTAGCATAGATTTATTTTAAATATGGGATGATTTTCAATAAAACTATAGGCATTTTGGGAAACACATTTTAAAGCTAGTTATAGATTTACTTTGTCTTAACTGTTGACTAAATTCCATAGTAGAGTATATGAGCTTGTTGAAACTCGCCACTTGATAATATATAGTAATTTCGACTTTGTTTATAGAGCTACTATCACTAATTATAGACTTACTATTACCTATAATTACTGTGACATACTCCTACACTAAGCCGATCCTATAGTGTGGGCTTTTCGTTTCCCAGTCCCGGTATCCCGTCGGACACGCCCACTATCTCAGAAAAGAATGTCCTTACCTCCCTATGTTTTATATTTGTTGCTGTCAATAACGGTTTGCCCCACGATACTCATTTGATTAAAATTCCTTCTATTTTCACCTTTTCACAAAATCCTAATACCTTATTTTAGGTCACACAACTACAACTCTTGTGAAAATTATGACGTTTGAGGTATAGAATTAAGTTTGATAGTATTAGATTTAGAGATTAACTTCTAAATCTATGGCCAGGAAAAAATTATATCAAGTCCAGTGTCATAATTTTCAAACTTTGGGCATTTTTACAATTTTTCTATTTTTTTGTCATTTCAACTGATAATTATCTTTAGAC